>CAYVLG010000074.1:0-5974 GCA_964452345.1 uncultured Lachnospiraceae bacterium | reverse complement strand
CGTTGTTTGAAACGTAATATTTTGTAGCCGTAACCTTTGAAAGGTCGGGGGTCGAATTCATTATCGCCTGTTTTCTCGCATTGACATTTGCCTCGACAGAAGCAAGATAATCCTCCGACGCTATGAAAAGCTTATCCGTTGCGGCGGAAACGGAAGCCGAGGCACCCGTCTCTATGCCGACCGTCTCGGCGGAGGTCATAAGATAGCTTTGAGCAAAATCCTCGACCGCGCTTTTGACGTTGGCATATTTTCCCGCCGAAAATTCAAGTATTCCGTTTGAAAGCGTCCACGAAGCATAAAGAGACTTATTTGCGGCGGTATCGTCCTTTATTCTTATATACTTTGCCGATACGGGTGTTGCCGTCTGAATTTTAAGGTCATAGCCCACACGCTCGGAAATCATTCCCTGCAGAAGTGCCGCATTGACCGAATCTCCGTTGGTATAAACTATCACGTAGTCCTTTATGTCGTTGCCGTCAAGCTTAAGCTCCGCAATGCCGTAGGTGTGCATATACTCAAAAGCTTCTCCGTCATCGATACGAAGCTCTCCCGAGATTATGTACTTTTCGGCGAACACCTCTGCCGCGGTCTTAAGCGCCTCGTCGGAGCCCGCAACTATTGCAATTCTCGTCGAGGGCTTGTATATTCCGTAGTCCTTGTTTTTGTAAAACCTGTCGGCAACCTCCTGCGACTCCTCGCGGTTGGTCTTGCCTACAAGTATTTCGTAGTCGGTTCTTGCAAAATCCGTGCCCTCGCGCTCAAAGTCCGTTGTGACCTCAAGCCAAACACCCGTTGCCTCGCCTATCAGCTTGCGGAGAGAATTTGCAACCGCCATTTCTCCCTCGCTGTAATTCGTGCGGCATATTATGCGGTAACTTTCAAGAGGCAGTGCTTCGGAAACGTCCGCGGTGTCGGACGTTCCTTCCGTCCCGTCTCCGCCGTCGCCGCAGGCTGCCAGCGCGCCGCAGAGCAGCAGCGCGCATAAGCCCAGGGATAAAAATTTAATTATCCTTCTCATCCTATCAGTCGAGTTCCTTTATGAGCTTTACAAAGTTCTTGCATTCATTATCGGCGCTCTTACCGTACATCTGGTTGAAGGAGCCGAGACCGGCGGTCAGATATTTGCCCGCAAGCTCTCCGTTGAAGGTAGCTCTGATATTGCCCCAAAGAGAAATCAAACCGATATCGTAAACACGGGAATCATAGATAATGTCGAGAAGCTCTGCGTCCTCGCTCTCGTCAACTCTCTGAGTCTTGAGGCACTGCTCATAGTAGCTTGCTCTCAAAGTGTCGGTAGAACGCTCGCAGAGAGCCTGCGTTATGGTCGCGGTTCTCACCGTGTCCTTGCCGACGGGCATATACATAACCTCGCCCTGGAAGTTTACGGAGCTCGTATAACTCGTCTGGTCGGTATCGTATTTGGGAAGAGGCATAGGAGAATAGTTGATACCCGAATCGCGCGCCTTCACGTTGTCGAGGTCCGCCATAAGACCGCCCATAAACAGAGCGTGACCGCTGTTGAATACGTCTCTGTACGTGTCGCCCTTAACCTTCGAGGCGTCGTCGGCTACGTTGCCGTTGGGCACGTAGCAGCTCGTGGAGCTTACTATACTCATCATTTTGCTGTAAACGTCGGAGAATTTGCTTGAATCTCCCGCATATTCGGGAACGTCTTCCTTGTTCTTTTCAAAGAACGAAACGCCTCCGCCGATCATTAAGTTAGTCCAGATAGCCGTTGTCGAGGATATGCCGAAACGGTCGTCGGGGTCGAGATACTCGGAGTCGTTGTCAAGGTCGGCAGCGACAGCCTTTATCATCTTGCCCAGCTCTTCCATCGTCCATTTGCCCGAAAGCGCAAGCTCTCTCGCGTCGTCAAGCTTCAGCTCCTCCGCCATATCGCGGTTGTACATAAGTATCGAAACGGCGTCGAATGCACCGAAGTGTATATCGCCCGTTACGCAGAACAGTCTGTTTGCAACGGAAAGGTCGCGTACCGAGCCCTGGTCCCAGCAGGAAGCCGTCAGGTTAAGCTCGGGAATATCGTTCAAATCGTTGTAAATACCCTCGGCGCAGAGCTGATAGGTATGATTTGCAAAAGAAAACATAAGGTCGTAGGTGTAGGTCTGCGACAGTATGTCGTTCTTTATTTCCGTAGCGGCAGTACCGGTCTCTACGTTGGTTTCAAGTATGGCAATGTTGTAATCCGATTCCATGGTTCTGTTTCTCGTGTACAGTGCCTTGTCGACGGGGTCGCCCGAGTACTCGGCACAGTCGAAAGCGTAATGCTGCCAGCCCGATTTTTCGGTCAGCACGCGGAACTCATAGCCCTCGTAGTCGGGATATTCGACTGAGGTGTCGGAATTTGTGTTGACGGTATCGTCCTCCACATCCTTTTTACACGAGACAAAGGGTATCGTCATAAGCAATACCATACAGAGACATAATGCTCTCAGCAATGTTTTTTTCATTTTTTCTTCTCCTTAAACTAAAATATTTATACGACCGCAGACGTATCCGCGGGAGTATTCTCATACCAATCAAAATCTATTTTCTCTCCGTTTAGCAGCCACTCGGACGGACAAACGGTATACAGCCAATCGAGAGGCTCGAGACTGTCCGCACAGATCGCGTTTCGTCTTAAAGCCGCCGCAACGCTTTCGGCAATTTCCGCCCCGTCACAGCGCGGATCCCAGCTGACAAACAGCGGAGAGGAGCTGCAGGAAAGAACCGACAGCCACTTTTTGTTCAGGTGCCAGGGCACGTCGGGCGTGATACCCACGCAGTCGGCGTCCGCCATATAGAAAATGCCGTTCTGCATAAGTCGGAAGGCAAGCGTGTTGACTCCCATTTTTCGCGTTCTGCTCCATTCCCTTCCGCTGGTGTCGTCGCCCGTCCTGTTGACGTGAGCAAGTCCCGCACAGAGATGTCCCACCGTGTTGCAGGCGATTATCACGGAGTCGCCCGCTCCCTTCAGAATGCGTACATAAAGCTCGGTGATAATTTCCGCCGTCGTGCGGGTATTGTCGTAAAAACGCCAAGTACCGCCGTCAGTAAGAGCGGAGGAGCATTCAAAGCCCCATTTGCCGAAAATGTCCCACGTAGTGAAATCGTGCTTTATGAGCTTATAGCCCCAGTCCGAAATACGGCGCACGCATTCCTCGACGTAGTCAAGCACCTCGGGGTGCGACGGGTCAAGAAACCTTTCGTCCCTCGTCTGTCTCCACTCCTTCGGCAAGGGCGTTTCCATAGCCGCCTCCTGACGTAAGGGTCTGTACCAAATTCCGGGTATTGCCCCCTTCTCCGTCATTTTCTCGGCAAGCCGCCTCATATCGGGGAATTTTTCGTTTCCGCATTCCCAGGGACCGTCATTGAAATTTGTCTGCCAGCCGTCATCGATAACCATATAGGGCTTCGCCTTCTGTTCTCCGCAGGCTTTAACCAATCTGTCCGTGTCGGCGAGAATTTCCGCCTCCGAGCTTACGCCGTAGGCATAATACCAGTTATTAAAGCCGTATACGTTGGTTTTCGGAAAAATTCCGTCTGTGCACATGCGCGTGCAAAATTCTCTGCCCGCGCGGTACGCGCTTTTTCCGACCGTTTCGTAAAAGACTATCTCGCACACCGTCAGCTCTCTGCCATTAAGCACGACTCCGCAGCCGCCCGAGCGCACGTCGGCATAAAGCGTAACGTCCGCTCCCGTGTACTGCCAAAAGCACATTGCGTTCGGACGAACCTTGACGCCGAAGCCCTCGGTTCTGCCCGTGTCTGCTCCGTACACAAGAAAGTACCACGGCATATTTCTGTGCGGAGCTATTCCGCGCCATTCAAGGTCTCCGTAGCCTCTTTCCCAGGCGTCGCCGAGTATCTTAACCGCCTCTGTGCGCCTTTCGTTCCCGTCGAGCTTCCATTTCAGAATAAGCGTGCAAAGCGGTTCGCCGTCCGACGTCACCTTGGGTACAACCGTATCTCCGACAAAATCAAGCTTAACGAACGACGCCGGCAGAATTTTTTTGTTTTCACCGATAAGCGTAATTTCATCGGGTAATCTTATTTGCATTAAAGCCTCCTTTCGCTTTACATTTTGTATTTATAAAAGCAAAATATAAAACAGTATTCCAATTCGGTAAAAAAATCGGAAATACACTTACGCATATTTCCGATTTGAACGTATATTATACGGTAAATGTAATCTATATTACATTCGGATATTATTCCGAGATCTCAAAGTCGCTCCACTTTGCAAGCAGTGACTGTCCGCTTACTCCGCCTGACATGGTGACTATATCGTTCGCCGCGAACGCAATGCAGTCGAGCTGAGGCTGAATATATTTTTTCATCACTTTACCTCCCAAGAGCACTCGGTTACCGAGCCGTTTTTAATTGTGACTTTTGCGGTCATACCGCTTATCTTGACGCCGTTTTGCTTCTTAATATAAGGCGTAATCAGAAGCGAAATCTCCTCGTCCTGCACGGGAATTTCGCAGAGTTCGAGAGCGACGATATACTTACCGCCGTAATTCTCCGCTTTTATCTCGTTCAAGCCGTTTTCGGTGTTTGCCAAAACGGAGCTGTAAACAGCCGTTCCGTTCGCATTCAGCTTTGCGTTGTCGGAAACGCGGGTAATGTCAAAGCCGACCTCGCTGTATTTTGCAAGCTCTACGTCTTTGACGGAAGCGATGAAACGGAAATCGTTCGTCGCGGAAGCATTCAAACCGTCCTGCGCACCTTCAAAGTTTATATCGTAAGGAGCCTTCGCAGTGTACTTGATGGATTTGATGTAGACGTTGAAGTCGTTATTATTACCGCCGTCGCTGAATGTCAGCCACCAATAAGTAATATAATTTACATCGTTTGTGTCAAAATCATATCCGTTACTATGAGTTTGCTCAAGCGGAAATACATATGTTGCCCATACTCCCTCTTGAAGTCCCAAACGGTTATCCAAAGAAGAACCATCGTATCCGCTTTCCTGCGTCATAGAAAAGAATGGCTTTTCTATTGTCTTTTGAGTTGCATCCGAATTATTTTCGGCAGAACCTTTTCTTATCGAAAGCTTTGCATAAGGAACCGCAACAGCATCTTCAAGCGTTTCATAAAACATTTCGACAACTACATAATTATATTTTGAAAGGTCAATGTTGGTAGCAACGTTATTATAAAGAGCATTAACGCCTACCCACGTTGTAGCAACCTTCGGTGAGATTTTCGTTGCCGTCACGCCATCCTTGTCAACATCATATGTTACATCGGCATTTTTAGAGCAATCATACAGACTTTTAATAGGATAATTATAATCCTCCACCGTTTCGGGGGGGGGGGGTACTGTCTGCGGCCATTGCAGGCAAAGCCGCAAAGCAAGCTGACATCATCAGCAGGGAAAGGGTTAAACAGATAATTTTTTTAAGTTTCATTTTTGCCTTCTCCTTTTTTATTTTTGGTAAGATAATTATAGCACAAAAGCCGTTCACATAAAAGACATTATAGTACCCTGTGATTTCACTATTTTAGGATTATGCTTTTTTTCTTTTTGCAAATTATGCCATATAAAATGTAACAAATACCCAAACGGCAGGCATTTTTGCAAAAAAATCTCCGTTTTTTTGCCTCGCAAATGTACGATTCGATTTATCTATTGTCGTATTTTTGGAACGCGATTTACGCTTTTGGGGGACGCGAGGGGGGGTTGTCGCTTTTTGAAAAAAGCTCCGCAAAAACTTCCCGAAAAATTCAATTTATAAAAAGCAAGAAAATAAAATACGGAGAGCAAATATTCGTTGATTTTTCAACAAAAAGCTCTCCGTTTTTTTGATTTTAAGTACTATTCCGTACTTTGATTTTTATATTTTCAGAAAAGTATTGACAAATGCAGATAAAAGGTGTATAATAAAAGCAAAGAAGGGGCGCCGATGACGGTTGCTTCCTTTATATGGGTTAAAAGATAACCGCCTTATGTGGAAGTGGGGCGGTTATCTTT
>CAYVLG010000073.1:0-6061 GCA_964452345.1 uncultured Lachnospiraceae bacterium | reverse complement strand
CCTCACCGACCTCTTCGCCGTAAAACACGGTGACGTAGGACGCTCCGTTCATTTTTGCGGTAAGACCCGCCAAGCACTGCTCGGGCGTGTCGGCAACGCATTCTATGCTTCCGTCGACAAGACCTATCATTTGTCCGTTTCCGATTTTTTCGCCTTCAATCGTGGTATCTCTTACCGCGTGTGTAACGGACATACTCGTAACGTGCGTTATCGCCTCTTCCATAGCAGCGGTATTTGCCTCCTCGATTCCGTCGGGGTCGAAGGCAAGCAGGGCGGATATGCCCTGCGGTACGCTTCTCGTGCCGAGAACAACGACCTTTTTGTCGGATATAAGCTTCGATGCCTGAACTGCGACAAGATAAATATTTTTGTTATTGGGGAGAATATAAACAACCTCCGCAGGCGTTGCGTTTACTCCGTCGATAATATCCTGTGTGCTGGGATTCATCGTCTGACCGCCGAAAATAATGCTGTCGACTCCGAGATCAAGGAATGTATCTCTTATACCGTTGCCCATACATACACTGACAAAGCCGAACTTCTTCTCGGGAGCGACAGCCTCAGGCTTGCTTTTTTCTTCCCTGTCGGAAACTATTGCGGAATGCTGGTTGCGCATATTTTCTATTTTTGCGGTCATAAGCATGCCGTATTCGCACGCCTTTTCCATAACTCTGCCAGGGTGGTCGGTATGAACGTGCACCTTTATTATGCTTTCGTCCTCGACGAATACCACGCTGTCGCCGATTTCTCCGACAAGCTTATGAAATTCGTCTGCGTGACCCTCTCCCTGAAACTGCTCATATTTTTCCACGATACACTCCGTACAGTAAGGAAACGTTATATCGGCTGTATCAAAGCTTGAAAAATCCGCCTCGGGGACGTCGTTATCGACGCTGTCGCGAGCTACGGGAGAGCCGTTGAGGGCGTCAAGCATTCCGTTGAGCGCGGTCATAAAGCCGTAGCCTCCCGCGTCAACGACATTTACCTCCTTGAGTATCGGCAGCTGCTCGGGCGTTTGAGCCAAAGCCTCCTCTCCGACGTCTACTATGTGAGCAAACAGTCCGCGGACATCGTCCTCGGCAAACATATTTTCGGCAACGGCGCGTTCTGCCTCCTCGGCACAGCGTCTCATAACCGTTAAAATCGTTCCCTCGGTGGGGTTCATAACTGCTCTGTACGCCTCTTCCGTCCCCTTCCTGAAGGCACGGGCAACGTCTGTTGTGGACGCCTCCTCACAGTCGCAGAATGCCTTTGACATTCCCCTGAAAAAGAGTGAAAGTATCGCTCCCGAATTTCCGCGTGCAGCGCGGAGAATGAGAGCCGCGATTTTCTTGGAAATCTCGGATACGTTGTGCTGAGTATAGGTATCCTCCAGCTTCTTTACCGCGTCGAGAGTCAGCGACATATTTATACCCGTATCTCCGTCGGGAACGGGAAACACGTTCATATTGTTTATTGCCGTTTTATTGTTGTTCAGGGCGTTTGACGCCGATATGAACAGCGCATACAGCGAAGGTCCGTCAAGCTTCATAAATATTACCTCTCATTTCCAAGATAGAATACGGCAAGCGTTCCGGGTCCGGAATGAGAGCCGATAACGACACCCGTATATCCGATATAAACAGGCTCCTTGACGCCAAGCTCCTTTTCGAGTCTGTCGGCAAGATAGCGGGCATCGTCGATACAGTCGCCGTGACATATAAACACGTTCTGGTTTGCGATATCGTTTGAGCGGGTTTTAGCTCTCTCGAAGAGCCAGTCTATCGACGCCTTTCTTCCGCGGACGGTACCGAGCTTTATGAGATGTCCTTCATTATCCATGTGCATTACGGGCTTTATGCCGAGCATTGTGCCGACTGCCGCCGTTGCCGCGCTTACACGTCCGCCTCTCTTAAGAAACATAAGGTCGTCGACGGTAAAATCGTGACAGAGGTGCAGCTTTGTCGCCTCTACCCAATCACGCAGCTCGTCTATCGACGCGCCCTCTTTTTTCTTTTTTGCCGCAAGATATATAAGCAGTCCCTGTCCAAGCGAAGCACAGAGAGTATCGCAGGCATATATTTTGCTGTCGGGATATCTTTCCGAAAGCTCCTCGGCGGCTATTGTGCCGGAGTGGCTTGTGCTCGAGAGTCCCGAGGAAAAGCCGAGATAAAGAACGTCCTTGCCTTCGTTTACTATTTTCTCCATTTCCTCGCGGAAAGCATCGGAATTTATGGCAGAGGTTTTTGCCGTCTTTTTTGTACGCAGAAAATCGTAAAATTCCTTTACATCGACCTCGCTGTTGGGATACGGCTTGGGGTCTCCCTCCTTGATAAGCGTGAGGTCAAGCATTTTGACATCAAGCTCCTTTACCGTTTCCTGTGTAAGGTCGGTTCCGGAGTCCGTCAGAATTACATAATCCTTCATAAAAAGTTCCTTTCTTTGTTACCGATTTTTACGGTGAAGCAGGTCTTAAAATGTGGTATCGAATACCATTATACATCATTTTAAGGTTTTTGTCAATAGCTTTTGAATAATTGGGCTTATTTTATCAAATGCCTCTTAATTTTTTTAGAGGTCGTTTTCTCAAATTCTCTGTCGCGAAGCTCGACTGTTTTAATCTGCTTGTGCGAGGGGAGCTTCTTATTCATTTTATGGATTTCCGTTTCGACTGCGGAATGTATTTCCTCGGGCGTTGCGTTCTCGGGGAATTTAGTCATATCGGGATAAACAATCGCTGCAAGATTTACCGTCGTACCGTTCTGACGTCCGACAACCACTGCCTCTGCGATAAGGTCTATGTCTCCGAGATATTCCTCTATTTCCTCGGGAAAGATATTTTTACCGTTTTCAAGAACTATAACCGACTTCAGGCGCCCCGTTACGAAGAAATAGCCGTCCTTGTCCATATATCCCATATCTCCCGTTTTAAACCAGCCGTCATCGGTAAAGGCGTCCGCGTTTGCTTCAGGATTGTTATAGTATCCGAGCATAACGTTATCGCCCTTTATCTGAATTTCTCCCTCGGTATATCCGCTTGCTCCGACGGCAATACCCTCGATACGTCCCTGACAGCAAGGTACGGCGGGACCGACAGAACCGATTTTTTGAGCATAATAGGGGGTTACAAAGGTAAGCGGCGCGCATTCGGTTATACCGAAGCCCTCGTAAATATCAATGCCTATCTCTCCGAAAAATTCTATCATTTTGGGATTAAGTGCCGCACCGCCGCAGACTATTTTCGTAAGTCTGCCGCCGAATGCCGCGGTAACGTCCTTAAACAGCTCCGCACGCTTGTCTATACCGACGCGGCGCAAAGCGTGCGACGCGGTAAGCCCCATACGAAGAGCCTTTTCCCTGCCCGATTTCTTTGCCTCCGCCCATATTTTTTTGTACATTGTGTAAACGAACAGCGGTACGAGAGGAAGTCCCGTCGGCTTAAAGACCTGGAAATTTTTGAGAACGTGCGTAAGCGAATCGTTTATGCAGATATGAACTCCGAAATCCATTGCCGCCTGAAGAATGGCAAGCTCATAGGTATGGTGTATCGGGAGCACCGAAACGAGGGTATCCTCGGGACCGAAATCTACCGTTTCGCAAGCGGAGGTTATGACGGCGCATATGTTTTTCTGCGAGAGCATAACGCATTTGCTTGTTCCCGTTGTTCCCGAGGTAAAGAGCATTTCGCACATTTTCTCTCTGTCCTGATTGGGATTAAGCTTAAATCTGCCTGCGTCAACATCAGCCTTGCCGAGCGCGCGCATTGCTCTGTAAGCGATAACGCCTTCCTTTGCAAGCTCCGCATCGTCGGGATCTATGGCGATAAACGTCTTTATGGAGCTGTCGGCTCCGACCGCCTCTCTTATTTTTCCGTTGAAATGATCGGAATAGATTATCGCGTCAGCGTCAACGCTTTCGAGCAGACCGACTATTGCCTGTACTTCAAGCTCCTTATCCATCGGTATTGCTACGCCGCCCGTTGCAAGTATCGCGAGATACGATGCAAGCCACGCCACGGAGGTTTCGCCGAGCAAAGCTATTTTCTTGCCTGCCAGACCCTGCTGTGTAAGACCTGCCGCGGTTCTTACTATGCGGTTGTAAAAGCGGGTATACGATATACTGTAAAGTTTTTTCGATTTATCGTAATACGTAAACGCCGTTTTGTCGCCGTGCTTTGCGATTCTGCGGATGAGGTCGTAGGAATCAAGCACACGCTCATATTTTCTTTCGGTTTTTGGTCTCGTTATTATTTTGACGTCCTTAGTTTTTGTCTGTGACGTATTCATAAATTTATTTCCTTTCGTCGTTTGAATCGTTTTTCAAAAATATCTGCTCGGAGCTTTTGAGATTTTCGCATATTTCCCCGAATACGCGATAAAATATTTCCAGCTGATCGCGCGGTATATCCGAGCTTATGTATTCCGTCAGCTCCGACATAGTTCTTCCTATATTGTCTGCAATAAGCCTGCCTTCGTCCGTCAGGGTTATTTTTCTTTTATAGCCCGATTTTGTGCGGCCCTCGGATACACAGCCTTTTTCGCACAGCTCGGCTATTATTCTCGACACCTGCGCCTTGTCGAGTCCGCAGCCGTCGGCAAGCTGGGTTCTTGTAAGTCCGCCGTCGGACATACTCAAACGCCTTAAGCACATAGTATGTGTGCTTCCGAGTCCGTAATCCGACATATAGCCGCTTTTGAGTCTTGTGATACTGCGTGACGCGCCCGTAACAAGCGAGATGAACGCGTCGGGTCTTCCTTGCTCCAAATTTTTACCTCCTTTTCCTTATGTTGCTTATATATTATCATATTTTTGTTGATTTGTCAACAAGATTTTCGATTTTTCACAATGCGTACATATATTATTATTTTATCCTTCAATAATTATTACGTGTCTTTCGGTGCGTATATTATTGCCTTTTATGAGATAAACTACGTTAAAAGCTGTTTTTTCGGAGGTACGGTATGATCGAATATTCGGGAAGCGCGGCATTCGGCGGCACGGGCACGGAAACCGTGACGGGCAGGCTTACGGAGGTCGGAGACGTTGCTTCGGCATGCGCAAAAATACTTATTTGCGGCGGAGAATCAAAAATCCGAGCGGACGCCGTCGAAAATGCCGTCGGTATCGTACTGACGCACACGGACGAGGCTTATGCAAAAGAGCTTTCCGAGCTTTACGGAATACCCGTGTTACTGCTTTCACGGGAGCTTGAGCACGGAGACAAAAATAAGGTAGCCATTCTTGACCCCGCGGGACGGCGGCTGTACGTAAATCCGGATCTCGGCGCGGTTTGCGCGCTTTTGGGAGAAGAGAAAAAGACCTCTGCCGCGACGGTAACAAGACTTGCGATCTGCAACGGAGGAGAGCGTATGCCTCTCGGCTTTGACGGGCTTGCCGTCGGAGATTTACTTGCGCGTGATATCGGAGAAGAAGAAGCATACGAATACTTTTGCGGTACGGCGGACGTCAACACGGGCTCAAAAATCGTCGCCTCCGCTTTTTGGGACGATGACTCGCGTCTCTTTTACGCTCGGGTGCGTTCCGTATATCGAGCGAGCGTATGGGGGAGATTTTCCCTGCTTTGCCGCGGAATAAGCACATTGGAAAACGCAGAGCGCTGTATATCCGCACTCAGAGCCGCACGTACAGAGCTGGAGGCAGAAGGACGGGAGTTGGACGCATCTATGAAAATCGGTGCCGTTATATCGACTCCCGTAGGGCTTCTTTCGCCCGTTTTCAATAACGGATTCGATTTTTATTGTCTCGATATCGACGGTCTGCTCGAACGCTTTTGTGCCTCCGACAGCGCGGAACGCGATCTGACGTATATAATGCCGTATATAAAAGAATTTACTGTTCGCACGTCGGCACAACAGCTTGCTTTTTCCTCGGAAAGAGGATTTTCCGACAAGGTGTCGGAGCGGCTCTCCTCACTCGGAATTCCGATCGAGCTTTACGTACCTTATAAAAAATATTGAAAAAAATTAAAAAAAGGTATTGACAAAAAAGGCTTTTTGTGGTATCATATACAAGTACGCACGGGACAGGCTTGTGTCTGTCGGGTGTATGCGGCGTTAGCTCA
>CAYVLG010000072.1:0-6130 GCA_964452345.1 uncultured Lachnospiraceae bacterium | reverse complement strand
CCTCCTTTCCCGTAACTACCCCGCATAGCACGGGGAACGCCGAACCGAGAGTATCCCT
This sequence comes from uncultured Lachnospiraceae bacterium, assembly GCA_964452345.1. Taxonomy (GTDB): domain Bacteria; phylum Bacillota; class Clostridia; order Oscillospirales; family CAG-272; genus HGM12713. The sequence continues at coordinate 6,072 of CAYVLG010000072.1, read as the reverse complement.
TCTTTCCTGTTTTACACCCTTTCTGTCAAGAAAATATGTGAATGTGCCGTCGCTGTTTCTCAGCTTTTCGAGCATTGACGCACGAAGTTTTTCGGCTGAAGAACGCCATACATCGGCATTTTCTCCGAATTTTTCGGCAAGCTCCGCCATAATGCAGAGCGCTTTATAATACAAACTGTTTGTTGAAGAAGCCTTTACCCACACACAGCGGTTGCGGTGCTTCTGCGACGTTGTGTTGTACCCTTTGGGATAGCCCGAGCCTCCGACGTCAATGAAAGTCGGCTGACCGTAATACAGCCCGTCCGTTTCATCGTAAAACGGTTTATAGAATCTTTCAAACGAGGTAAGCGCCTCGCCGTAAAGCCACCGCCACTCTTCCTCGCCGAAGCGCGGATTGTTTTTCAGCAGGTCGTATGCCGCCCATATCCAAACGACATCGTCTGTTTTATTTATTGCGGAAGCTTTTTGATATTTTTTGAAAAAATCAACTCTTCCGAGCTCTATGTTTTCGACTCCGTCCACACCCTCGAGAAGACAGCCGCAATCCTTAAAGCAAGCCCAGCCCAAGCGGTCTCTCACCCGCCGTATCGCCTTGTATGCTTCAAGCATTTCGTCGGGGTATAAAAGATTGAGTGCCAACAGACCAGCATATGCGTTGTCACGGCAAAATACAAGAGAGCAAAAATCCTTGCCGTAAGCTCCCGCCGAATAGACTGTACCGAATTCGGTTACGGTATTACGGCTTTTTTCGACATCATCAAGAGCTATATTCCAAAGTTTTTTTACGTATTCGCTCTGTCCGACGAAGGCATAAGCCTTTTGCGGAACTGCCTCGGGAATGTCCGTAAGAGAATATTCTCCGTCACATACGTTTTTCGGAGGTATTATATGTTTTTTTCGAAACATCGCCATAATGCACCTCAATCCACGGAAGAAAATTGCACATCTTCCATTTTTATACCGCCGATAAAGCTCATCTCACAGCCGTCCGCCGTGCCCGGCAACGTCTTCGTCTTTTTAAATTTACAGTGCGTCAACTCAATATCCTTGATATTCACACCGTCCATACCCTTGAATACGGGGAAAATTCCGCATTCGGCAATAATATTCGAAAAGCGGACATCACGTATCTCCCTGACTTGGTTATACGGATATACCAATATCTGCAGCGGAAGCTCGTCGATACGGTCCATAACAATATTGTCAAATATGAGATTCTTAACCTCGGTAAAATCTTCTCCCTGATCGGCAAACGGTTCGGGTGACTTCTTGGGAAATTCTATCGAAATTCCCCGCCAGCTGTCCGTAACGGTGCAATTTGAGAATACACAGTTTTGTATCTTGCCGTCGTTTGTCCAGCCTATTCTTATCGCATTCGAAAGACTGCTCAAATGACAGCCGACCACGGAAACGCGCTCACACGCCCTTTTTCTTTCAAGCGTATTCGTATTCGCTCTTACGATAACCGCGTCGTCGCCGCATATGATACTGCAATTGCTTACCGTTACATCGGAGGAGCAGTTAATATGTATTCCGTCGGAATTCGGATAGTGCTGATTGCAGCGTATCTTCAAAGCACTGCAATTAACAAAATCACAGTTGTTTATCCAAGCCGCCCAGCCGCCTGCCATTTCAACAAGCGAAAAATTTTCAAGCAAAACATTTTTGCAGCCGTAAAAGAACAGCATTCTTGCGGGAAGCTCCGTTGTCTGTCTTCGCCAAAAGCGGTCTCCGTTGTGCTCGTCGGCACAGAAATGTTCTCCGCGGCAGTCTATCGTTCCTCTGCCCGTTATCGCTACGTTTTCAGCATTTTCGGCATATATCAGACATCTTGACGAATGGCGCGGTGCTTTGTAAGCGTCCCACGTTGCCGGCTGAAAATTCGGATAATCGCTGCCGTCAAGGCTTGCCAGCAGTTTACCCGTAACGCTCAGGTGAAGCTCTACGCCGCTATGGAGAAAAAGCGTGCCCGTAACGTATGCTCCGTCCGAAACCGTAACCCGTCCGCCTCCTTCGGCGGCGCAGGCGTCGATAGCCTTTTGTATATTTAAAGTATTCAGAGTAACGCCGTCGCCGACCGCTCCGAAATCAGTTATGGTCTTATTAAACATTTTATATTTCAAACCTCGTTGTATTTTTGCAGAATAACTGTATCCACTGCTTAAATTATAGCATATTAATAAATTCTTTACAATCACAGATTATGACTTTTTATAGCACTATTCTGTCATATTTGCCTTAAAAATAAATTTTTGGAGGCAATAACACGTACATTTTGCATTACGCACTATCACCTCCATAATTTAAACGGTTCTATTACCACTTATATTGAATTTCTTCTTCCAAGCTGAAATTGCTTACGCTGAGTACACCCGACGAAGTAATAACGTCCTCGGGACACGCCAAAACATATTCAATTTGAGGATTTTCGTATTTTTTCATTATTCGTATCCCTCCTTCGTTAAAATTCAATTTTAAATGTTGTTGCCGTACCGTAAATCTTCTCGCCTTCAACGACCTTGAAAGCTTTGACGGTAAATTCGCATTCGGTACCGCTGACATCCGTATTTTCAAATTTTACAACCGCCGTAAACAGATATTCTGAGCCGAGCTCGCCGGCAGTTACGGTTTTGCCGTCAGCTATAACCGATGTATATACCGTTTGAGTGGACGTATCGCCTTTATTGCTTCCGCATACTATTTCAAGTCCCACGCCTTCGCAATCCAAGGTGTCTATCGAGCCTATAAAGCGAACAGACTTTCCGTCATTACCCTTTTGAACTCCTCGGAACTGAGCGTCGGTCGTCTTCTCAAGCGATACGGTATACTCGCTGTCAAGCGTATCTTCCAAATCCAAATAATAATATGTGTTGTTTCCGCTTACCGTACCTTCCGTGCTGTACGATACGACATCACCGTCGCCGTTTCTTACAACGACTTTATCATATCCCGACGCTGTCTTGACCTGAACCTTCAGCCGATGTGCAAACGAATCATCGTCATTTTTCTCTGCGAAAGCATACACACCCGAAGGAACGGAAATAACGCTTCCGATTCCGCCAATCTCCGCAAATTTAGACGTATCAAGCCCGTTGTTGAGAATAAGCACGGTGTCACCGCTTACGGTTCCGTTTCCGGTTAGAATTTTCTTGTTGTTATTATTGTTATTGATATTATCTACCTGAATAACCACATCTCCGGTTACCGTTTTTGAGTTCCAGGAACCGGTAAGATATATTAAAGATTGTCCGGCTGCATCCGAACCGTAATTAACGTAAACGCTTCCGTCTCTGTCGGTAGCGTAAGTAATATAGAGTTTACCGACAAGAGCACCGCCCCACACATTTACATTAGCCGTTCCTATATTCTTTCCGCCGTTTTTGTTTCCGACAGTCAATGCGTCAATATATGTACTGCCTTGTACGGTAACACTTGCAGATGAAGTAACATCTCCGCGTCCATTCAAAGCTACCAAGCTAAACCTTCCGCTGTTAAATGTTGCGTTATGCGCGCTCGCGGTTCCGCTGCCTTGGCTTCCCAAATATACATATCCCATATAGCAGTCCGTTGAATCCACCGCCGAAGAAAACTCACAGTTATTGTTGAACACAACCTTGTTGCCGTTGAATGCAATCTGCGAACTGTCATTTACAGCTGTGCTGTGCATATGAATGTTGTCAAACTCTATCGTTCTTCCGCTTGCGGTATTGAACATTAAGGAAGTACTTACGGTCAGCTTGGTTTTGGTGTCTGTTCCCGAACCGCGTATAACAATCTTATTGTTCTCGGCACTTCCGGCAACAAGCTTCGTTGCACCGTCTGTCTCTTGTACATCGTTTTTTTCAACCGTAATGTCGTTTTTCAGCAAGATAACTCCGTCGCCGCTGTTCCCCAACTCAAGATACGCCTGAACAAACTCTTCCGCCGTAGTAACCTCTTTAACGTTTTCTTCTCCTGCTGCCGATACGCCGAAGCACATCAACGGCAGACACATTGCCATACAAAGCAATATAGCCAAAGTCTTTTTTCTCATTTTTTCCTCTTTCCCCGTGTATATCACGGTATTTTTGTATATAATACACAACTTATTATATGCAAATAGTATATCACATTAAATTCACAAAAACAATCCCATATTCCGTTAAAAATCGGCACTATTATGATATTTTCCATAAAAAAGTCCGCTCACACGGTCTGCAAGCGGACAAAAATATTAAATTGCTATAAGAATTAAGGCGGCAATGCCTATCGCTATCCCGAATATCTGTATCACGCCGAGCTTTTCTTTAAACAAAATTCTCGAGCCGACGGAGGACGCTATTATTGTTCCGCCGTTTATAACGGGGAAAAATATCATTCCCGGCATAACGCCGACAAGATACATATTAAGTCTGTTCGCCGCTACCTGACTTACAGCCAAAATTACGGCAAAAAGATAAAACTTGTTTTGTGACGGCAGAGCTTTTTCTCTTTTCTTAAGACAAACGGCTGCTTTTATCATCAATGAAATAATAAGCATAAAGCCAAACGCAATGAAAAGAAATTCTCCCTGCCCCACATCTTTATAGGAATATCCGACCACTTTTTGAAGTATGCCGACGCTGCCTGCCGAAGCCATTGAAAGAAATATCAAGAGGAATGAAAGACCCGTCATTCCTCCGCTACCCGCATTCTTCGGTCTGTACGAAACCATAACGACGGAAATCAGTATTACGGCAATGCCGACTATGTTAAGCACAGAAAACGGTTCGTTATAAGCAGCGGAGGAAAACACGGTGGGTATAAGGAAACATGAGGCGTATATCAGAGAACACACCGAAACAGAGCCGTTTTTAACGGCAAGTATATACAGACTCTGACCTGCCATGGTAAGCAAACCGTAAACAAAGGCAAGCAGGATAATGCCGAATTTCAGCGATGAAAGCTCCAGACCTCCGATGCCGAAAACGACCAGCGCCAGCAGTGCGGTAACAATATTGGCGGACATAAGATTTGAAATACCTTCAAATACATTTCTTCCCGCTTTTGACACAAGATTTTTTGAAACGCCGAGGCAAAGCGACACGGCAAGAATAATGTAATTCATCAAAACTCCTATCTTTCCACCGTTATTTTACGGCACAAAACAGTTTTTCTTTTAACTCCGCCGTCATCGGGATAATAAAAATCGCTGTAAAATATAAGCGCGGAATTTTCACTTATCGGAATTATCTCGGGATTATTGCACCCTCCGTCATAATCGTGAAAACTCGGCGGGCACTTAACAATGTTGGCAAGACCGCTTCTGTCCTCGGGCGTCATAACTTCAAACGGTTCGCTCCAATTTTCTCCGCATCCGTCGGCGCAGGCACGGACAAATATCCCCGGGCGCCCGTAGCAGCAAAGGGTAACACCGCAGCCGAGAGTACACAAACGAGGCAAAACGCCGACATCGGAAAATTTTTTCGGTTCCGTCCACGTAAATCCGTTATCGGTCGAACGGCTTATATACATGGGTGCCCACTCTATGCCCGTGGACATTGCCCATGCCGTTCTGAATATCCATATAATCGAACCGTCGGGCATAAATTCAAAATCACTGTCCGAAAAGCCTCCGCTTTGATACGGAAAATTCACTCCGTCGGCTCTGTATTCCATATGAGCACGCTGTTTGAAGGTTTTTCCGTTATCTTCGGAACGGAACAGCTCCGCCGAATAGTACGGACTGTAATCTCCGTTTGCAGGGTCAATATGTCCCTCACCAGAAAAGGCACTCACCCATATTGCTCCGTCGGGTCCGAGTTTAAGGTTTCCTCTCGGGAATATGGGTTTTAAAACCTTATCGTATTTGTCACCGAAATAAACCACTCGCGTAAGCTTTTCCCATTCGACAGGTACCTTTTCGGGAACAGGTTCGGTCTGTCCCGCCGGAATACGAAGCATATTCCATTCTTTTTTCGAGTACCCGTCGGGCATACGCTCGGCAAGATACGAGTTTATTTTCGTTCCGTCAAGCCATACCGTAAATCCGTCGGGCACAGGCAATACGCCGCTCGGCGCTTTGCAATTCATATCATATGCGGGAGTGCGCAT
>CAYVLG010000071.1:0-6164 GCA_964452345.1 uncultured Lachnospiraceae bacterium | reverse complement strand
GGCGCTCCGCACAGCATAAGCTACTGCCACTCCTTATTCCTCACTTTATCGCCCATATGGGCGCGTTCGGAAACGTCCCAAAAAACTTCCTGAAAATTATTTTATAGGGCGGAACCCTTAATGAGAACGGAAAACGTGATTGTTTTAGGGGACGCGTTGTCGCTTTTTGAAAAAAGCTCCGCAAAAACTTTCTGAAAAAGTTTTTAGTCAAGTTTTTTCAAAAAACTTGCGCCCTCAAGGCGCGGAGCCTTGGCATAATATCTTCGGAAAAATTTTCTTTGTTAAAATTCGATTTTTCGGCAAACAATAATAACGGCAGCTGCGAAAGGAGGATTATATGAAAAAATCTATCGCATTTGCTGTGTCGGTGATTTTGATTTTTGCATTGTCGGTATCTTCGTCGGCGTCCGCCGCGCAGAATTGGTACTGTGTAAGAAATAAAAATCACCTTCAGCCGATATTCGGCTCGGATTTGTCCTACGTCGAAAATTACGGCGGCTATTATATCGACAGCCGTCACGGGGACGCGAACGAAGAAAAGGTAATCTATCTTACCTTTGACGCGGGATATGAAAACGGCAACGTTGAAAAAATTCTCGACGTGCTGAAGGAAAAACAGGCGCCTGCCGCATTCTTTGTTCTCGGTCATCTCGTATCGGAAAATACCTCGCTTGTCATAAGAATGGCGGACGAAGGACACCTCGTCTGCAATCATACGGACAAGCACCCCGATATGACGAAAAAGACGACGCTTGAGGAATTTTCCTCGGAGCTTGAGGCTCTCGAAACGCTGTATAAAGAGAAAACGGGCAGGGAAATAAGCAAATATTTCCGACCGCCCGAGGGACGTTTTAACGCCGAAACGCTGAAATTTGCTCAGTCGCTCGGCTATAAAACGGTTTTCTGGAGCTTTGCCTATGCCGATTGGGACAACTCAAAACAGATGTCCGAGGCGGAGGCAAAAAGCAAAATACTTGACAACGTTCATAACGGAGCGGTCATTCTTCTCCACCCGACGTCCGCCACCAACGCGGCAATTTTGGGAGACGTTATCGACAGTCTGCGGAATATGGGCTACACCTTCGGAACCCTTGACGGGCTGACCGAAGGATAACGTCAAAAAAGGGGCTTTTGCCCCTTTTTTACTTTCCGCCCCGCCGAGATTCTTCGCTGCGCTCGGAATGACACGCGGGGGATTTTTAAGTTTTTAATCAAAATTTTCAATTTCCGAAAAATCGTGTATGTATTTGTCGGCAAGCTCCGTCATCGCCTGTTCAAACTCGGCGGAAGAGTCGTCGTAAACGCCGACCGTGTGCATTCCCGCCTTCTTTGCCGTCGAGAGCGCGATGTAGTTGTCGTCGAAAAACGTACAGTTTCCGACGTCGGTGCCGAGAAGCTCGGCGGCGCGCACATATATTTCCGGCTGTGCCTTCGTCAGTCCGAAATCGTCGGTTGACCAAATTCTGCCGAAAAGCCCGTATATTCCGTTTGTCTGAAGGCAGGCGTCGACGTATGAATGCGAGGACGCCGTGAGAACGTGCAGGGAACAGCCTTTTTCCTTTAAACCGCGGAGCGCTTCGGCAACGTGTGCCTTTGCTTTGACGTTTGCTCTGTATTCGTGCTCGAAGGCTTTCATACTGTAATCAAGAATCTGCTCCCTCGTCATATTCAAACCGTGAGCTATGCAGTAGTCCGCCGCGCCCGCGTTGCCGAGAGGCGTTATTTCCTTTACCATATCGTCGGGGGCGGTGCCCGTGCCTTCCTTCAAAAGCCTGACGTAGGTGCCCGCCCATACACTCATAGAGTCCACGAGCACGCCGTCAAAATCAAAAATGCAATACTTTGACATATTACAGTACTCTATAGATTGACGCAAGCTTTTCGCCGAGGTCTGCGGCAATACGCGAGGCTTCGGTCTCGTTTACCGCCTTGTCGGTTATCTCATACGTTCCGTCTTTGAATATAAGCATTCTGCGGCAGGAATATTCCGCAAAATCCGCCGTATCGGCAGCCTCCGCCTGTACCCAGTCGATTGCCTTGGGCTCTGCGTCGCGTGCGGCGATGATGTCGATTATGTCGGCAGCGACCGCGCTTGCCGTGGGCAGCTTACCAGCGCCGGGACCGTAGAACATAACCTCGCCGACCATATTTGCGTTGACGAGCACTCCGTTAAAAACGCCGTCGATGTGCGACAGTGGATTTGAGAGCGGAACGGCTCTCGGAGAGACGAACGCCGTCAAGCCTTTGTCCGTAAGCTCCGTATAGCCGATGAGCTTTATGGAATAGCCCGCGCTCTCGGCAACCTTGGTATCTTCGAGCGTTATCTTTGTAATTCCTTCAACGTGTATTGTCTTGGGGTCAATGAGCTTGCCCGAGGCAAGAGCCGCGAGAATTACCGTTTTGCGGGCGGCGTCTATACCGTCGACGTCGGCGGAAGGATTTGCCTCCGCATAGCCGAGCTTTTGAGCGTTTCTGAGCGCTTCGTCAAAGCTTGAGCCGCAGTCGCGCATAGACGTGAGAATGTAGTTCGTCGTTCCGTTGAGAATACCGCAGATTTTATTTACTCTGTTCGAGGAAAGGTCGTTCATCAGCGGTCTGATTATCGGTATGCCGCCGCCGACGCTTGCCTCAAAAAGATATCTTACTCCGTTTTCGGCGGCGAGGCGGCAAAGCTCCGCGCCGAAGGTCGAAACGACCTCTTTGTTTGACGTGACGACGTTTTTGCCCGCCTTGAGGCAGGCTTTTGTAAATTCGTATGCCGGGTGCGAACCGCCCATCATTTCCGCAACGACGCTTACCTCGGGGTCGCCTAGCACGGTATCGAAATCGTGAACTATACGGCCGCCGAAGGGGCTGTCGGGAAAATCGCGCAGGTCGAGAATATATTTTATGTTATATTCGCAGCCGAGACGTTTTTCAATCAATTCTTTGTTTTCCGTCAGTACTTCGGCGGTGCCGCTGCCGACTACGCCGAATCCGAGAAGAGCTATGTTTATCATATTTTACTGCCTTTCAAAAGTGTATATATATATAATACCACATTTTCCCCGAAAATGCAAATAAAATCTTGAAAAAAATAAAAAAATATGGTAAAATATAAAGCGTAGTATATTTAAACGCGATTTTTCGGAGGAAAAAGCTATGAGCTCGGCTATCGGAAGTATGAACAACGTTAAAATTTTCGTTCTGTATCTTATGCAGAACGTGAACTATCCGCTTGACTTTGTTACGATTAACGATATAGTTATGCAGACAGATTACGTTATGTATCTCGATTTTGCGGTCGCCTTCAACGAAATGCTCGACGCGGGGCTTATCGAAAAGACGGATGCGGACGGCACGGAAAAATATACGGTTACCAAAAACGGCGCGCTCGTTGCGGGCGAGCTTAAGAGCGATATTCTTCCGAGTATACTTGACCGCTCTCTTGCCGCCGCCCTCCGCTATCTCGATTTCAAAAAAAGAGGCGTGACGCTTAAGTTCGATATCGAAAAAACCGACAACGGAAAATACAGGATAGATACGGGCTTTTCGGAGAACGGCGAATGTATTTTTTCACAAAGCATAACGGTGGACTCCTTGGACAGAGCAAGACGTATGAAGCAGAATTTTTACGAGCGTCCCGAGGCGCTTTACCGCGGCGTGCTGGCACTTCTGTCCGGAAACGTAAATTATATTTTCGACTGATTAAAAAAATATGTGTTGATAATTAACAAAAAAGTCATAGATATTATAGATATAATTGCCAATCACCGCAATTTTAGTCATTTTTTTACAAAAGTTTTTTTGAAAAACCTATTGACATTATCTAAATTAATGATATAATATTAATATGCGAATTAAAGGGGCTTCGGGTAAGTCCGCTGCGGAGGAAGAATGAATTCAAACGAAAAAAAAGATTGCGCGGGAGATTTGATAGCCCGTGTCAGGCGCGGAGACAACGCGGCGTTTGAGGAGCTTCTTAAGCAGTATACCCCGCTGATAGAGGCGGCGGTGGCGAGAACGCTCGGGGACGGAGAGTACAGCCTGTATGCCGAGGATTTGAGGCAGGAGGCGGCGCTCGTATTCTATAATTCGATTTTGACCTACGATACCGAGCAAAGCGAGGTTGAGTTCGGTCTGTATGCAAAAATCTGTATATCCAACGCACTGGTATCGCAGTTCAGGAGCCTGAAAAAAATCAGGTCGGACAATATGGCTTTGACGGAGGACGGGGAGCTGCCCGATGGCGCGGAGTATGACGAGCCGTCGGTAAGATTTATCGAGCAGGAGAGCCTGACGGCACTGTATTCGGCAATCGGAGAAAATCTGACGTCGCTTGAGTACCGCGTGTGGCGGCTTTATATGTCGGGAAGAACGGCAAAGCAGATAGGCGCGGTTATCGGTAAGGACGAAAAATCCGTTACCAACGCGGTATACAGAATAAGAAAAAAGCTGAGAGCACTGCTCGGCAATAATAATGAATGATACGGGAAACCGATCAGATAAAGCCGATTCCGCGGAGGTCCATAGGCCGTTGGCAAAGGCAAACATTTCTAAATTTACAAAGCGAGGTAAAAGATGAACGAAGAAGTAAAAGTCGGTACGGAAAACGAGGAGTTCGTTGACGAGACACTTATATGCAAGGACTGCGGAAACGAATTTGTTTTCACTGCGGGCGAGCAGAGATTTTATAAGGAGAAGGGCTTTATGAACAAGCCCAAGGCCTGCAAGGCTTGCCGCGACGCAAAGAAAAACGCCGGAAGAGCACCCCGTGAGTACTTCACGACTGTATGCGCTAAGTGCGGAGGCGAGGCAAAGGTTATATTCCAGCCTTCCAATGACAGACCTGTATATTGCAGCGCGTGCTTCGAGGAAATGAAGAACGCCAACAACTGATAAGGCTTTCGGACTTCGGTTTTACGGCGTAAGCACGCCGTGACTGAATGAATACTTAATTATAAAAACAGCGGGCTTGTGGACGGCTCGCTTTTTTTATGCAGAAAAATAAAATCTTAATGAGAATAACTGCAGACAGACTGCGGACGGTTTTGATACCCGCCATAGGCGTATTCGGTGATTTTTTTGGATAAAATATCCAAAAAAACAAAAAATATTTCTACATATCGCATTTAAAAAATACAACAAAAGCTATTGACAAAACGAAAAAAATATTGTATAATACTAATATAAGTTTTGTTGTTCCGCTCACAGAGGCGGAGAAGGAGGAAAAACCAATGGCTACGGCAGAAACCAAAAAAATAAGAAATATTGCGTTGCTCGGACACGGAGGAAGCGGAAAGACCTCGCTCGCCGAGGCAATGCTTTACATAACGGGATCAGTTGACCGTCTCGGAAAAATAACCGACGGCAATACCGTATCTGATTTTGACCCCGAGGAAATAAAGCGAGGCTTTTCTCTCTCCGCGTCGGTTATGAATACGACGTGGAAGGACTGCAAGATAAACGTGCTCGACACGCCCGGCTATCTTGATTTTGTAGGCGAGGTTAAGCAGGCACTGCGCGTTGCCGACAGCGCGGTAATCGTCGTTGACGGTAAAGCGGGAATTGAGGTAGGAACGGAGCTCGCGTGGAATTACGCCGACGAGGCGGGGCTTCCGAGAGCATTCTTTATAAATAAGTTCGACGATAACGACGCCCGATTCGGACGCGTTCTCGACGACCTTCACCTTACGTTCGGCAAGCACATCTGCCCCCTGACCATTCCTATGGTTAAGGACGGAGTCGTTACGGGCTGTATCGACCTTATCGACGAGACGGCACACGTTTTCGATGCAAACGGACGTCACAGCGTCGAGGTAATTCCGTCCGAGTCCACGGAGGCGGTGGAAAAGTACCGCGATATGCTTATGGAAGCGGTTGCAAGTACGGACGAGGATTTGATGGTTAAATACTTCGAGGGCGAGGAAATAACTCATATGGAGGCGATAAACGCCGTCCACGAGGGTATAATTCACGGTGAAATAGTTCCCGTATTCTGCGGCGCCGCCTCGAAGCTCTGGGGCGTTTGGACTATGCTTGACAAAATTACGGAGTCCTTCCCGCGCCATACCGCAAAGAAATACGAACTTCTTGCCGACGGAGACGAGACGGAGATCACGCCCGAGGGCGAGCCCGCGCTGTTTGTATTTAAGACGGTTGCCGACCCGTTCGTCGGAAAAATG
>CAYVLG010000070.1:0-6204 GCA_964452345.1 uncultured Lachnospiraceae bacterium | reverse complement strand
GAACCCTGTCAAGCTCTTTTATTCCCGTTGTCGAGCGTATATATTCAGGTGCTTCAAGCTCTGTGAATTTAGAGGCACGGTTATTGCCTGAATTGATAACAGACGTTCTTTTGGAAGCTGTCGACGGAGCGGCAGACTGTTCTACAACATCCTCGACGAACGTATTCCAAGATGAACAACGCGGACACTTTCCGAGCCATTTCGGACTTTCATATTCGCACTCCGAGCATATATATACGGTTTTTATACCTTTCATAATATTTTCCTCATTCCTTTTTTTTATATTATACATCATTTTGATGAGAAAATCAAGAAGCAGTTATGTTATTGTCTAAATATTCAAGTATAGAATAATATATTACGGTACACAGCTTCTGTCTGTATTCTTCACTGTTTAGAAGAGCGCATTCTTCCGAATTTGAGATAAAACCGCATTCTATCAGTATAGCGGGATGAGTTATTTTTTCAAGAAGATAAATGCCCGATGACGAAGGTTTTATCTTTCTGGAATTGTTTGGCTGGAGTTTATTTATTACGTTAGATTGTATAAGCTCGGCAAGCTCTGCGGACTTTGACGAATTTTCCGAATAATAAACCTGAAGACCGCTGTATTTTTCCTGAGTGAAGGTGTTCATATGAATGCTTATGAATATTGCGTTTTCATATTCTTCGGATATTGCCAACCGTGCCGCCATATCCTGTGCCTTTTTGTGCCCTTCGTAGTTACCGTTTTTGTCATATAGCATAGTGTCGCTGTCTCGAGTCAGACGGGTTTTTACGCCGTAGGAGCGGAGCATTTCTTCAAGCATAAGTGCAACCTTTAAATTAAGTTCCTTTTCGTTTGTCCCATCTATTCCGACAGCTCCGCCGTCCTCGCCTCCGTGTCCCGCGTCTATTATAACGGTTGGAGAATTTTCGTATTTAAAATGCTCGGTTTCCGTGCGGTTTTCTTCGGTATCCGTACCGTTATCGAATCTTTTTGAAATTTTAATGGCAGCACAGAGACACAGCGTAAAAACTATGCTCAAAAGCATAAATGAGATTGTTCGTTTGATAAACGGGTTTGACATAATACCTCCGAAAAAACGAATATACGGCGTTAAAATATCTTGACATTTGTTCTATAAAATGGTATACTGTATATTAAATAATTATGACTGTTATATGGAGAAACGGTATGAAAAAAATGCTTGTAATAGACGGAAACAGTATACTCAACAGAGCATATTACGGTATCCGCCCTTTAACCAATAAAAACGGACTTTATACTCATGCTGTATACGGTATGGTAAATATAATATGGCGTTATGTAGAAGGTATTGCTCCCGACTATTGCGTGGTTGCGTTTGACCTTAAAGCACCGACATTCCGGCATAAAATGTATTCGGAATACAAGGCGAATAGAAAGGGAATGCCCGAGGAGCTTGCGGTACAGCTTCCGTATGCCAAAAAATGTATGGCGGCTCTCGGTTTTAACGTTGTTTGCAAGGAGGGCTATGAAGCGGATGATATCATAGGAACGGTTGCGAAAAAAGCCGCCGCGGAAGGCATACACGCATATATCCTTACAGGTGACAGAGATTCCTTGCAGCTTATTGACAGTAATGTATCCGTACTGCTTGTAAAAACAAAAGATACAACCGAATATACGAATGAAGTGTTTTTTGAAAATTACGGTATATATCCCGATGTATTCGTTGACGTCAAGGCGCTTATGGGCGATTCATCTGATAATATTCCCGGGGTGGCGGGAATAGGCGAAAAAACAGCTCTTAAGCTTGTTTCGGAATTTGGAAATCTTGATAAGCTGTATGAAGATTACGCGTCATCCGCTCTTACGTCATCCGTTAAGCAAAAGCTTGAAAACGGCAAAGCCGACGCGTATATGTCAAGAGAGCTTGCAAGAATAGACATTAATGTTCCGATAGATGCAGAGCCGATACATTGCGAATACTGCGGAATTAATAAAGGTGAGCTTTATAAGCTTTTTACGGAGCTTGAATTTTTTGCTTTTATAAAAAAATTCGGGCTTGAAAACGCCGAGAACGTCGAAACAGCAAAAGAAACCGTCGCGGAGCCGAAGGCGGTTGTCGTTGATACGGAATATGCCTTGAAAAATTTTACCGATAAAATCGTTTCCGTATACGTTGACGGCGAAAATGTTGAGCTTTTTGACGGTGAATCTTTGGCTGCCTTGGATATATATCAGGCAAATGAGGTTTTGAAAAGCTGTAAACTGATTTGTCACGATTATAAAACTCTGTATAAGGAGCTTAAAAAAAGCAAAACGGTTATCGGACAATGTGAATTCGATACCATGCTTGCGGCGTATGTTTTGAACTCAAGCAGAGGAAAATATGAGCTTGACGAATTAATTGCTTCTTATCTTGGCGTTGAAACACCCAATTCTGCCGTTTCCGTTTACCGTCTGTATAATTGCTTGAAGCAAGAGATAGACGAACAAAATTGCGGAGAGCTTTTGTACGGCATGGAAATACCGCTTGCAAGAGTGCTTGCGGATATGGAGATTGCGGGTTTCCGCGTCGATACGAACGGAATAAACGAATACGGCGAAGAATTGTCTGAAATTTCAGAGTCTCTTAAGCAGCGTATATACAGCATGGCAGGTGAGGAATTTAATATCAATTCTCCTAAACAGCTTGGATTGATTTTGTTTGAAAAAATGGGGCTTCCAAAGCCTAAAAAAACAAAAACGGGATATTCCACCGATGCCGAGACCCTGCAAAAGCTTGCTTCAAAATACGGAATTATCGAGGATATACTTGATTACCGACAGGTGACAAAGTTAAAATCCACGTATGCCGATGCGCTTGTTGCCGCGGCAGACGGGAACGGACGTGTGCACAGCTTGTTCAATCAAACAGGAACTGCAACTGGCAGACTTTCGTCGGCAGATCCGAATCTTCAGAATATACCTGTAAGAACCGAAATGGGACGCAGATTCAGAAAATATTTTATTCCCACAAACGGTGATTACGTAATAATAGACGCGGATTATTCGCAGATAGAGCTTCGGCTGCTTGCACATGTATCTCAAGATGAAAATTTAATTAATGCGTTTATTTCGGGAGAGGATATTCATACGCGTACCGCGGCAACCGTTTTCGGGATTGCTCCGAATGAGGTTACTCCGGAACAGCGAAAAAAAGCAAAGGCTGTCAATTTCGGAATAGTTTACGGCATAGGAGAGCATTCACTTTCCGAGGATCTCGGTATATCCCGTGCCGAGGCTAAAAAATATATAGACAGCTATCTTGCGGGATTTCCGAAGGTTTCCGAATATCTTGATGAAATAAAAAATAAAGCGCGGAACGACGGTTATGTAACAACTGTATTCGGAAGGAAAAGATATATTCCCGAGCTTAAAGCAAGCAACAAAAACATTCAGCATTTCGGGGAGCGTGTAGCTATGAACAGTCCCATACAGGGAACTGCCGCAGACATAATAAAGCTTGCAATGATAAAGGTTGACGAAGAATTGAAACGCAACGGATATGACGCTCGCCTGATACTTCAGGTTCACGATGAACTTATAATAGAAGCTCATCGTTCGTGTGCGCAAAGAGTTTGCGAAATACTTGTTAATTGTATGGAAAAAGTAGCCGAATTTGCCGTTCCGTTGTCTGTCGAAGCCAATATAGGTGACAGCTGGTACTCGGCAAAATAAAAAATCACAAATTTTTTTGTAAAAATTTCAAAAATATATAGACATTTTGAAGAATATATAGTATAATATATAAGGTTATGTGTGTTTTAATATAACTTATATATTTTGTGCGTATAGCTCGCACCGCCCTTGGGAGGCAATTATGAAAATAGAAACCATTGTCAAACTGCTTAATGCAAACGTACTGTGCGGAGAAGATAAGCTTGAAGGTGTTGTCAATTCAGCCTGCGGCTGCGATATGATGAGTGACGTTCTTGCTTTTGTAAAGGACCAGGCCGTGCTTATTACGGGGCTGTGCAATCCGCAGGTAGTCAGAACTGCGATGATGATGGATATGCGGTGCATAGTTTTTGTAAGAGGGAAAAATCCTCCCGCCGACGTTATTTCTTTGGCAAAAGAGGCGGGCATTGTCGTTCTTGCAACGTCCGAACGAATGTATACGGCTTGCGGAAAGCTTTATTCCGCAGGGCTTGCGGGGGGCGAGACGGAAAATGAGTGAACGCGTAAACTTTCATTTTGAAATAGATGGAGACAATTTTACGTCTGCGGGCGAGGCCTCGGTGAGAATAAAAAAACATCTTCGCGACATGGGCTTTTTGCCGGACGTAATACGCCGCGTATCGGTTGCGATGTACGAGGGTGAGATCAATATGGCTATTCACGCAAACGGAGGCAGTGCCGACGTCGACGTATATGTTGACCGTATAGAAATTAAGCTTGAGGATCAAGGACCGGGAATTTCCGATATTGGGCTTGCAATGCAGGAGGGATATTCGACCGCTCCCGATAATATTCGTTCGCTCGGATTTGGAGCGGGAATGGGCTTGCCGAATATGAAAAGATATACCGACAACATGAAAATAGAGTCGGAGGTTGGAAAGGGAACAACTATTTATATGACCGTCAATGTCTGACCGACTCGGAAAAGAGGTTGTAATGTCGAGATACAAGCATTCGGTTACTCTTGACATTTCCAAATGCAAGGGGTGTACCAATTGCATAAAAAGATGTCCGACCGAGGCGATACGCGTCAGGGACGGTCACGCAGTTATCAAGGAAGATAAATGTATCGATTGCGGAGAATGTATAAGACTGTGTCCGTATCAAGCGAAAAAAGCAACATTTGATAAATTTGAAGATTTTTCGGAATACAAATATAAAGTAGCTCTTCCTGCACCTGCACTTTACGGGCAGTTTGAAGAGATAGACGATGTTGATTATATATTGACCGCATTGCTTGAATGTGGCTTTGATGCCGTTTTTGAGGTTTCGAGAGCGGCAGAGCTTGTAACCGAATATACGCGCCGTTTTATGAAAGCAAACAAGGATAAAAAGCCGTATATAAGCTCTGCATGTCCTGCGATAGTAAGATTAATTTCGCTTAGATTTCCTTATCTTGCGGATAACCTATTGCCGATTTTGCCTCCGATAGAATACGCGGCAAGACTTGCCCGTACCGAAGCAATGGAAAAAAATCCGGAGCTTACAAATGACGATATATGTGTTTTATTTATATCTCCTTGTCCTGCCAAGGTAAGCTATGTGAAAAATCCGTTGGGCGTAAGTCACGGAGCCGTTAGCGGAGCTTTGGCAATATATGATTTTTATTTCAAGATACGTTCAAAGCTTAAATATATAAAGGAGCCGCTCTCTCTTTTTAAAACGGGAATTATCGGTTTGAATTGGGCGGGAACGGGCGGAGAAGCGACATCGCTTTTATCCGATAGGTATCTTGCCGCAGATGGGATAGAAAACTGTATTCACGTTCTTGATGAAATAGAAAACGGCACGATACATAATCTTGAATTTGTTGAATTAAATGCCTGTAACGGCGGTTGCGTCGGCGGTACTATGAATGTTGAAAATCCGTATATTGCCAAAGCGAGAATCCGCTCGTTGAGAAAATATCTTCCGGTGTCAAGGAATCGTCCGAGCGACGATGAAGGCACCCCCGACGGAATAATGTTGGACGAGATTGAAAAAATCATTGATACAGCCTCGTCAAGTGTTCTTGACGAGGACAGAGTAACGGCGATTTCCAAAATGTCGGAGGTCGAAAATATATATAAAGGACTGCCTCATCTTGACTGCGGCTCTTGCGGAGCGCCGAATTGTCATGCGCTTGCAGAGGATATTGTCAGAGGCGAAGCCGATGAGGTGGATTGCCTTATCAAGCTTAGAAATACGCTTGGTAAGCATTGATGTAATTCGGAGGTATTTATGACGGTTAGGCAAATGACTGAAATACTCGGGCTTAATACGGTATGTATGCCGAATCCCGAACGTGAGATAACCGGAGGATATGCAGGAGATTTGTTAAGCTGGGTAATGGGCAGAGCAAAATCCGGAGACGCGTGGATTACGATAATGTCAAACATTAACGTTGTTGCGGTAGCGGCTCTTGCCGATCCTGCCTGTATAATACTTGCCGGCGGAGTGAAGCTGGATTCCGACGCACTTGCTAAAGCGCTTGATATGGGTATCAAGAATTTATCCGGACCTTAAAATAAGTTTAC
>CAYVLG010000069.1:0-6263 GCA_964452345.1 uncultured Lachnospiraceae bacterium | reverse complement strand
TAAAGCCTCGGCTTTGAAATTGTGTTTTGCATTTTATAACTTTTTTGGCACTTTTACTTGAAAATATCCCGCGGATATGCTATACTATTATTCGTATTGAATTATTAAAAGGAGACGGATATGAACAGCGAAACGGATATTCGTTCCGAAAAAAGAGCAAAACGCATAAAAAGGCTGAAAAGGCGGCTGCTTCCGTCCTTGCTTGCGGGCTTTTTACTGCCGATAACTTTGTTTTTATACGGACCGTTCGACCTTTACGCTCAAAACAGCGCGGAGCTCGTTTTTTCTCTGTATGACTTTTTGTTGCCTTGCGTCTTGCTTACGCTTGCCTGCGGTCTTGTTCTTTCGGCAATACCTCTTTTTCTCGGAAAAAAGGCATATTCCGTCTATATTGCCGTGCTTTTCTGGGCAACGGCTATGTTCTTTATTCAGGGAAGCTACCTTAATTTCGGCATAACGTCGCTTGAAGGCGACGGTATAGGAGAGAGCGCGGTATCGGTATCGGCGGTTGTTGTCAATTCCGTTATTTGGCTTGTTACTTTGGCGGCTGTTGTATTTTTTGTCCTGAAATTCAAGGCGGTAAGAAAAAAGCTCCGTTTTATTGTCAGTTTCGGTCTCGCTCTCGTACTTGTTATGGAGGCGACGGGAGTTGCGGCGGTGTCTATCGGAAACGGAGAAATTTATTCCCGTAAAAAAATTGCCGCGGAGCAGTCCGACGACGTGCCACGTCTGCTGACAAACGACGGCTTGACAACGCTATCAAGCAATAAAAACGTTGTAATATTTATTGTAGACCGTTTTGATACTAAATATTACAGAGAAGCGGCGGCAGAATATCCCGAGATATTTTCGGAGCTTGAGGGCTTTACGTATTACAGCGATTATACAACGCTCTATGCGAGAACTTTTCCGTCTGTCGTGTCCATTCTCACGGAATACGAAAACGATTACTCGGATAAAAGAACGGACTATATAAAAAAAGCCTACGAAAATGCGGACAGTCTCCGCTTTATGAAGGAAGCAGGATATTCGATAGGCATTTACAGCGACAGCTACTATACATATACGAACGCTTCCGATATGCGGGAGTTTACGGATAACGTAACGTCGTATACGGATTATACCGTAAACGATAAAGCGGGGCTTTTCGGTTCTATGCTTACGCTTTCGGCGTATAGGTATTTCCCGCTGGCACTCAAGGGCGTTGCTTCGGGAATAAGCACCGAGACGTTTTCACGCTATGTCGATTTTAAAGCCGATGAGGGACAGCAGAAATACACGACCGATAACAAAACGGTTTACGAATGGGTCAAGAACTGTGACTTTAAACTTTCGGACGAATACGGCAGATTGAATTTTATTCATATACAAGGCTGTCACTCCCCGAATCTGTACGGGGCGGATTTTGAAGAGCTTGACGAGCAGACGTACGATACGGATGTCGGAATGAAGCAAAGCTTCAAAATCATAAGCCGTTATCTTTCCGAGATGAAGCGTCTCGGTGTTTACGAAAACTCAACCGTGATAATAACGGGAGACCACGCAAGCGCGGTACGCGATAAAACACCCGTGGAGGGTGCGAGAGTAACAACTTTGCTTGTCAAGGAGAGCGGAAAATCGAGCGGCGCGACGGTGACGAATACGGCAGAGGCGTGCCAGGACGACATTTGGGCTACCGTTTTCGAGTCCGAGAAACTTGAAGGTTATCCCGAATGCAAAGGTACGGCGGTTTTTTTACTTGACGAAAACGCCGTGCGTGAGCGCAGATACATTTTTCATCGGTATATAGACAGCGAGAGCGCGGAGGAGATGACGTACAGGATAAAAGGAAATGCCAACGTATTTTCAAATTGGGAGCTTGTGGGCTCACGCTATATAAGAGGTATATATAATTGATGGATACGCTTTTGTACTATATTTGCATTCCGTTCGGAATGCTGATGAAGCTGTGTTGGTATGTCGTGAAAAATTACGGCGCGGCGATAATACTTTTTACGCTTGCCGTAAAGCTGGTGCTTATTCCGGTGTCCGTATGGATTCACAAAAATTCCATACTTATGGTTAAGCTGCAGCCCGAAATAAATTTTATTAAGGCTAAATATTACGGCGACGCCGATATGATTGCCGACGAGCAGTCGAGGCTGTTCAAAAAACATAAGTACCGTCCGATGCTGACGCTTGTACCGCTTGCAATTCAGGTCGTGCTGCTTATGGCGGTGGTCGTCATAATATATCATCCGCTTGAATATCTTCTCGGATTTCCGCGCGATGCGGTAAACGCGGTAGGTGCCTTTATCGGGGTGTCTTCCGATACCTCGTCGTTACAGCTTGACATTGTAAGGGCGATACAAAGCGGAGCGGTTACGGAGCAAAGCGTTATAGACGGTGTTTCCCCCAATATGCTTGCCGATATTTGTACGGCGGTCAGGGGACTGGATTTGAAATTTTTCGTTTTCGATATCTCGGTTATACCCTCAAGCGTATGGGGAATGTATTGCCTTGTGCCGATAATTGCGGGATTTTCCGCTTGGCTGCTTTGCTTTACTCAAAACCGCTCAAACGTAATTCAGCACGAGCAGGGACTTTTGAGTAAATACGGGCTGACCGTGCTGTCCGTCGCGCTTTCTCTGTATCTCGGCTGTTTTGTTCCGTCGGGAATAGCTCTTTATTGGATTGTGAGCAATTTGTTTGCCATTGTGCAGATGTATGTTTTAAACGCTTTGATAAGTCCAAAAAAATATGTGGATTACGACGCTTTGGAGAAGAGCAGAGCGGCACTGCACAATCTTGAGCTGCTTGGTAAAAACGACGGAGGAGCGGATAAAAAAGAAAATAAAAAACGCGAGCGCAGGGATTTTAAAAAATTTTTCGGAATAGTAAACAAACACCTTGTCATATATTCCGAAAAGAGCGGATTTTACAAGTATTTTGAAGATATAATCAATGCTCTTGAACGCAGGTCGGATATTATCGTGCATTACGTTACCAACGACCCCGACGACGCGGTTTTTGCTCTTGCCGAGAAAAAGCCTTTTATAAAGCCCTATTACGTGGGAGTGAAGAAGACAATACCGCTTATGATGCGTCTTGAGGCGGATATTGTGCTGATGACGACGCCCGATTTCGACAAGCTCTATATAAAACGGTCGATTATGAAAAAGGACGCGGAATATATATACGTGCCGCACGATATGATGAGTGTTCATACGGGCTTCAGAGAGGGCGCATTCGACGAATTCGATACGGTGTTCTGTACGGGAGAGCACACGGAACGCGAGCTCCGCGCAATGGAAAAATATTACGGAACGCGTGAAAAAACGCTTGTAAAATTCGGATATCCGCTTGCCGACAAGCTTTCGGAGCTTGCAAAGCAATGTTCATCGGAGAAAACGTCGGGAGGAAGAAAGAAAATCCTCATTGCTCCGTCGTGGCAGGAGGATAATCTTCTCGACAGCTGTATAGACGGGCTGCTTGACGGCTTGCTTTGCGACGAATACAGCGTGACCGTTCGTCCGCACCCCGAATACGTAAAGCGTTACGGTGCGCGTATGAACGCGATTGTTTCAAAATATGCCGACAGAGTGGGAGAGGGACTTTCCTTTGAGCTTGATTTTTCGGATAACAGCTCCGTGTATTCCTCGGATTTGCTTATTACCGACTGGTCGGGAATAGCACCGGAATTTTCCTTTGCAACGGGCCGACCTTCATTATTTATAAATACCAAATTCAAATTTTTAAATCCGAATTGGGAAAAAATAGGCTGTGAGCCTGTTGAAATATCTTTGAGAAATCAAATAGGAGAGACTCTCGGCAAAGACGAGCTTTGCGGTGTGGCTGACGCCGTTAGAAGACTGCTTGATAACACCGACGAATATTCCGAAAGAATAAAACGGATATTTGAGACGCATATTTACAATCACGGCAGAGCGGGCGACGCAGGAGCAAAATACATTCTTTCCCGTCTGACGAACAAAAACAAATAAACGATATTTATAAAGGAGAACAGTATGCTTACAAATATGATGTGCTATAATGCGTTATATCTTGACCCCTCCACCGCGACGGTGATAATTACGTCGGTCAGCGGAGCCGCAGTTGCCGTCGGAGCGGCAGTCGTTATGCTTTTGAGAAAGGCAAAAAAGAAAATGGCGAAAACCCTTCATATAGACGAAAATGCGCACAAGGAGGTCGAAGGGGAAATAACGCTGAAAAACGATAACGGTGAGGACGACGAGGACTGACGTTTAATCGGTATTGAACATAATCGAAACGGGGAAGCTGCGAAGCTATTTTATGCTTTGCAGATATTCCTCCGTTTCTTTTTTTACCTCGCCCGACATTCCGACTGTCACAAACAAATTTATCAGCGTCATAATTCCCATTGCAATGTCGGAGAGCAGCCAAACGCGCTCTGACGGCGCAAAGGAGCCGTAAAGCACGCAGAGACAGTATATAAACGAAAATGCTGCCGCCGCCTGTTTGCGCCCGCTTAAATAGCGGACGCACGAAAGCCCGTAATGAGCCCAGCAGGCGATTGTCGCAAGTCCGAAGCAAAAAACGGAGACAGCTATGAAATACGGTGCAAACGCTCCGAGAGCAGACTCGAAGGCGCAAAGCGTCATCAGCATATAATTTCCGCCGACGGACAATACGGAGTCATATTCCAAAATGACGGCAAGAGCAGTCAGCGTGCAGAGCACGACGGTGTCGGCGAAAACCTCAAAAATTCCCCACATACCCTGAGCCGAGGGCGTATTTTGCGCCAAGGCGTGCGCCGTTGGGGCGGTACCGCACCCCGCCTCGTTTGAAACGAGACCTCGCATAACGCCGTAGCGCACCGTGCTTATAAAGGTAAAGCCGCCTATACCGCCGACGGCGGAGCGCGCTGAAAAAGCGGAGGAAAAAATATACCGAAACGCATTCGGAAGCTCCGAGGAGTTTTTTATTATGACCGCAAGAGCCAAAACCGCATAGCCTGCCGACATAATCGGAACGAGAATATTCGTAAGCGAGGTTATTCCCGACGTTCCGCGGCGAATTACAAGAAACGTAACGGCTGTGAGCAGCGCTCCGCTGACGGCGGCGGGAATGCCCATAGCTCCGCCGAGAGCCTCGGAAACTGCGTTTGCCTGAAGCATACTTCCCATCGTAAATGAATTGACGAGAAATATTACCGCAAAGACCGAGGCGGTGAACAAAGCGAGCCGTCGGAAGCCCGCCGAACGTAAAAAATCGTATATATAGTACATTGCGCTCCCTTCCGAAGCTCTTTTGTGACGTAAGGACAAAACTATCTCGGCGTATTTCAGTATCATTGCGATAAGCGCGCTTATCCACATCCAGAATACCGCTCCGAAGCCTCCGAGATATATTGCCGACGAAACCCCGACGATGTTTCCGACACCGAAAGTTCCCGCAAGAGCGAGAGCGGCGGCGCGTGCGGGGGAGCCTCCGCCTTTGGATTTTATACCTTTTAATACATATCTCGGGTGCAGAACGTGAAAGAACCCGAGGCGCACCGAATAAAAAAGTCCTGCGGATAAGAGACAGACGGGAACGGCAATTCCCGTGAGATAAAAAGCGATTTTCTCAAGCATAATAACCTCCGATTTCGTCACGGCTCGACGCCAAATATGAAATTGGCACTATATAAATGTTAAATAAATGTTAAATCTCAAAAAAACACTTGATTTTTTAGAAAAAAAGAGTAAAATATGAGTATAGGTTAGCACTCATCAAGAATGAGTGCCAAACTTTCAAGAATACGTTTGATTATATTTTTATTAAGAGGAGGAAGAAAAAATGACAATCAAACCATTGGCAGACAGAGTTGTAGTAAAGCTCGTCGAGGCTGAGGAAAAAACGAAAAGCGGTCTTATTCTCACCGCATCCGCTCAGGAGAAGCCGCAGGTAGCCGAGGTTATCGCGGTAGGTCCCGGAGGGCTTGTCGACGGCAAAGAGGTTACGATGACGGTTAAGGTAGGCGACAAGGTTATCACGTCGAAGTACGCGGGCACCGAGGTTAAGGCTGACGGAGTAGAATACAATATCGTTCGTCAGAGCGATATTCTGGCAATAGTCGAATAAAAAACATACTGAAAGGAAGATAGTAATTATGGCAAAGGAAATTATTTACGGAATAGAGGCACGCAACGCACTTTGCAGAGGCGTTGACAAGCTTGCCGATACAGTTAAAATCACACTCGGTCCGAAGGGAAGAAACGTCGTACTCGACAAGAAATACGGCTCTCCCCTCATAACCA
>CAYVLG010000068.1:0-6284 GCA_964452345.1 uncultured Lachnospiraceae bacterium | reverse complement strand
AGTTAATATACTGATTTTTCATATATGCACCTCTCCGCACAAAAATACAGCTTAATTATACAATAAGGCTGTAAAGATATCAACCGCAAAAAAAGCATATTTCACGGCATTTTTGGAAAAACGCTTTATTTGTGCTCATTTCTCGGCTTGAAAAACTGATAAAGACGGCAGGGTATCATTCCGTTGTACAGCTTGCGCACCTTATCGGCACGGCGTCCGTAAAGCCTTTCAAAGTTTTCCGCCGACGTCAAAACGTATATCTGCCACGGCGAAAGCTTTTCAAATACCCTTCCGATATCTCGGTACAGTGCTTCCGCTTCGCCGAGGCTCATCATTCTTTCTCCGTAAGGCGGATTGCAGGCAACCGTTCCCCTTCTGCCCTCCTCCTTGGATATTTTACGAGCGTCCGCCTCAAAAAATCTTATATGACCGTCAACGCCTGCGCGCCGTGCGTTTTCACGCGCTTTGGCGAGAACCGACGTATCGATATCCGACGCATACGCTTCAAACTCCGAATCTGTCTTTACACCTGCACGTGCGATATCGCGCTCTTCCTGCCAAATTTCCGACGGAATTATTCCGAAATTCTCTGCCGCAAACGAACGCTCCAAGCCGGGAGCAATATTCAAGGCAATCATTGCCGCCTCTATCGCTACCGTACCCGAGCCGCAAAACGGGTCCCAAAACAGAACGTCCTCTCTAACTCTTGCAATGGAGGCGATCGCCGCTCCGAGCGTTTCGCGCAGCGGAGCTTCTCCCGAGGCGGGTCGGTAGCCCCGCTTATGCAAAGCGACGCCCGACGTATCTATCATAAGCGTTGCCGTATCCTTGAATATAAAAAATTCAATTTGATATTTCACGCCGACCTCGGGCAATATCTTAATTCCGTAAACCGACGAAAGCTTGTCCGCAACCGCCTTTTTGATAATGCTTTGGCAGTCGGGCACGGAATACAGCTTTGACTGTATGGCGTGTCCTTTTACGGGGAAACAGTCGCCGCGTCCTATATATTTATCCCATGGCAGAGCCTTTGTGCCTTCAAAAAGCTCGTCAAAGCTGTATACGGGAAAGCTTCCGACCCAAATAAAAATTCTTTCCGCAAAGCGCAGACAGAGATTTGCGCGTACAAGCGTATGCCCGTCTCCGTCAAAGGTAACGCGGCCGTCTATCGTTTCGACTCTTACTCCGCCTATTTTGTCTATTTCCTCTCCGAGCAGTCTTTCAAGACCGAAGAGACACGTGGCAACCATTCTTAATTTCATATTTATTCTCCGTTATTTTATTTTTCAATAATATTATAATTCAAAACGGCGGATTTGTCAAGGCATTTACGGCATTCGGGGAGCGTTGAAATCCGCTCCCCGAAAAATTACTCTGCGGCACGCAGGCTCACCTCGCCTATACGCGGCGGGCGTATACGTCCGACTGCGATACCGACCGTCCGCTCCGTCTCACGCCGCGTAATCATTATTGTACCGCCGAATATACGGCAGGCGGATATTTTCCCCGTCAGTGCACTGCACCACGCGTTACCGTTTTTTGCATATAACGGAGGAAGCATAAATTCTCCTCCGTCATCTGTTAAAACGGATAAAGAATATACGCCGTCCTCCAGACCGCAGACGGATACCCTAATGAGCATACCGAGCGGAGTATAATAAAAACTCGCCGTTCCTTCAACACCGTTTTCTCTGCCGATTATACGAGAACCTGCAAATACCGTTCTCCCGCGGCACAGCTCTTCAGCTCCGCCGACTGCAAAATTACCGTTTTCCAAAGTTTTTACCAAATTCAAAATATACCTTCCCTGCTTTTTTCTTATTTTGTATGTACACTTATATTATATTCTCAAAAATACCGTATGTTTCCTGAAATTCACTTGACAGAAGAGAATTTTTTTGATATAATTATAATAAGGTATTGTTGATTTTTTACAGAACGGAGATGAGCGTGTGAGACAGTATATGAGCCGCGTGGTCGGAAATCGGGCTTTGCGTGAAAAGCTGTGTACCGACATACTTTCGGACAAATTGCCGCACGCATTTATTATAGAGGGAGCAAAAGGTACGGGCAAACACACGATTGCAATGCAGACCGCCGCCGCACTTGCCTGTACAAAAAAGACGGAAGAAGGCGATTTTCCCTGCTGTGAATGTCAAGCGTGCAAAAAGGTTCTCGAGGCAAAGTCCCCCGACGTAACCGTCATAGGAACGGAAGGAAAGGCAACGCTCGGAGTCGAAGCGATAAGATTTTTGAAAAACGACGTCGTTACCGTGCCGAACGACCTTGAATTTAAGCTTTATATAATAGAAGACGCAGATAAAATGACGGTACAGGCGCAAAACGCTTTTTTGCTGACCTTGGAAGAACCGCCTTCATATGTCAGATTTATGCTCCTCTGCGAAAGCGCGGAGCTGCTGCTCGAAACGATACGAAGCCGAGCTCCCGTGCTCCATACCGAAAAAATAGACAACGAAACGCTTGACGGCTATATTTGCACTGCCGACCGCAGAGCCGCACAGCTCAAGCTGTCCTCTCCGTCGGAATATGCCGAGCTGATAATGGCATCAAAGCACGGCATAGGCACGGCACTCGAATATTTAGACCCGAAGAAATTTTTGCCCGTAAAGGAAATGCGTAAGCTTGTAACCGAGATGTGCGACTTTGCAACGTCGGCAGCAGGAACAAAACGCGTATTGCCCCTTATAAATGCCTTTTCGCAAAAACGCGATATTCTTTTGAAACAGCTCGCGCTTTTATCCGAGGCGGTTGCCGACCTTCTTGTCCTGAAGAAAAGCGACGGCGTGACACTGCATTTTTTTGCGGACAGAGACAAGGCGGCGGAGCTTTGCGACAGAGTGTCGATAAGCTTTTTATATAATTTTGAACAGGCCGTTATAACGGCAACAGACAATATAGAACGCAACGCCAACGTCCGATTGACCATGATAAAGATGATTTCGGACGCACACATTATTTAACCGTCAACCATCGAAAGGAAACAGTATGCAGGAAGAAAAGAAAAACGAACAAACGGGCGAAACAAAAAAGGAAAAGCAGCCGCGCCGCCGCGGATATTTCATAGAGCCTCCGACAGCCGAAAAGCGCACGCAGGATACGGCGCACCCCAAGCAAGGCAACGCCAAGAACGCTCAAAACGGCAAGCCCAAGCAGCACGCGAAAAATACGCAAAATTCAGGAAACAAAGCCGAAAAAAGCAATCAGGCGCAGGTTGCCGCCGAGCCGCAAAATCCGACGCAGGGCGATAATCAGGCAAATTCTTCCAACACACGTAAGAAAAAAAACTACAAGCACAAAAACAAGCCGAAACCGCAGGAAAACGCACAGGAGCCCGCACCCGCAGCGCCTCAGGCTCAACAGACTGCACCGAAAAGTGCCAAGCGTCCGACAAATGAAGTCAAAAAACGCACCGCCGAAACCGCCAAACCCGTCATCACGCATTCTGCCGACGATTACGAAGAATATACGCTCACCGTTGAGGACGAAAACGTTTCAAATAGCAAAATATCGGCTGACGACGAAAGCGCACCCAAAACAGAGGTTGTCGGAATAAGATTCAAAAGCTCCGGCAAGGTATATTATTTCAACCCTTGCGGAAAAAGCTTTAAACGAGGCACCTGTGCCATAGTCGATACGGCGCGCGGTCAGGAATTCGGCGACGTGGCAATGTCAAATACGCTTGTAAAATCTGCCGACATCGTTCTTCCCTTACGCCAGGTTATAAGAACCGCAACGGCGGCGGACATAGAACACCATAAAGAAAACAAGAAAAAAGAGGACGAAGCATTCAAAATCTGCAATGAAAAAATAAGCGAGCACAAGCTTGATATGAAGCTCATCGACGCTCAATATACGTTTGACAATACAAAGCTTCTGTTTTACTTTACGTCCACAAACAGAGTTGATTTTCGAGAGCTTGTCAAGGATCTTGCCTCCGTATTCCGCACACGTATAGAACTTCGTCAAATCGGAATACGCGACGAGGCTAAAATCATAGGCGGACTCGGTATTTGCGGAAGACCGCTTTGCTGTACGCTCTTCCTTTCCGATTTTGACCAGGTTTCCATAAAAATGGCAAAGGAACAGAATCTCTCGCTCAATTCCTCAAAAATATCGGGGGTCTGCGGAAGACTTATGTGCTGTCTGAAATACGAACACGAGGCATACGAGTATGAAATAAAGCGCACTCCGCCCGTAGATTCCATCGTACGCACCGAAAACGGAGACGGTATCGTTACGGAAATAAGCCCGCTTCGCGGTACTGTCAAGGTTCGTTTGCTGGCGTCCCCCGAGGTTCCTCCGAAAACCTATAAACGCGATGACGTAACAATGCTGAGAAAAAAGCAAAACACAGATAAAAAATAACGGATACACCCCGCTTTTGATGCTTACGGCAAAAGCGGGGTGTACGTTTATTTATTCTTCTTTTTAATTTTAAGCTTTATTTTTTCAAATGCGTCGATATGCTCCTTTAAATACTCGGAAATGGGTCTGTCGAGGCGCAGCGGGAGCAAAAATCCGTATTTCTTTTTATTCTTTTCCCCGAATTTCCTTATTTGAAGTTTGAAATGTTCGTATTTGACGATGACGCCGTTATCCTCTGCGTACTTTTTCAGTTTCGCCGTAAGCTGAACCGAATGTGCCACGTCTATTGCAAATACTCCGAAGAAAAGCCCTATAAAGAATGAAAACGCCAAATTGTTTGACAGCCATATAAGTGCGTCCAATATATAAGGATGAATAAAGAAATAATACACGGCTCCGAGCAGTGCCCATATCAGAGAAAATTTCGGACATATAATTCCCTGAATATTTCCCCATTCGCCCGTATAATCCCACAGTCTTACCTTTGCGACTTTGAGACAAAAAATTCCCGCTATATATTCTATTACGGTCATAAGAACCGCCATAGCGGCAAAAAGCGCAATTTTATTCCCTATCGGATTTTGAATAAAATTAAAATTTTCCAGGCTTGCTACCAAAAACAGCAGACAAAGACCGCTTCCGTACAGCGGAAGATACGGTCCCGTACAAAAGCCGGGATTTATCCATTTCCGCTCCGGATTGGCACGCGATATAAACCGCCTGAACAAAAGCTCTATTATCCACCCCGAAAGAGAGCCTATGAAAAAAAGGAAAGCAAGCGTCAGAAAAAAGCCCATAATATCCTCCCGTTAACTAAAATCAAACTGCTTTATATTATATCTTTATATTATATCATTTTTTAAATATTTGTCAATATAAGTCAAAAATAATTGACATTCTCTTAAAAATGTTTTATAATATAAGTAATCAAGAAAAAGGAGTTTTATATGGCGGACATTCAATATTACGAAAGAGTTTTAAAAAAGAAGGAACCTAAAGGAAAGGCTCTTCTCATCGCCCTGTACTTGGTGATATTAAGCATATGGTTTATAGTTGCGGTACGGTATACGCTCAATGCGGCAATAATCCTTTTAATACCCCTTTCGATTCTGATTGCGGTTTTGCTTACTTGGAAATACACCTGCATTGAATACGAATATTCATTTACTGCAGGCACGTTCACATTTTCAAAAATATACGGCAAATCAAACCGAAAAACGGTTTTCTCCGCCGAGCTTACGGCACTTGAAACGGTAAAACCATACAGTGCCGACAAAGCAATAACGGAGGAATACTCAAAATTCATCAACGCCGTTCCCGGGCAGTCGGCTCAAAATCCGTGCAGCTGTATTTTCAACATAGACGATAAAAAAATCTGCGTTCTCATAGACTGCGACGAAACAAGCTCAAAGATTCTGAAATTTTTCAAGGCAAGCGCTGTAGACAGAGACGTATTTAAGCTTGCAAAAACAGATGACAACCAAACGGTTTGATTTTTAAACAGTTAAGACCGCGTAAGGAAAATCCTTACGCGGTCTCAGCTTTTCGTTTATTCGGTTTTAAGCGTTATGAATACCGAGAGAAGCGTCGGAATTATCGGCGTCTATGCCGTATTTCTTTGCTTTTCTGTACTCAAAGAACTTAAGAGCAACCTGCTCGAACAGTGCGTAAGACAGAACGTCCTCTTCCTGCTCCATATAAGGCTTGATCTTCTCACGCAGAGCGTCAAGCTCGGGAGAGAGTTTATCTGCGGGACGGCAGGTAATTCTTTCCTTATCGCCGATAATCTTCTTTGCAAAAGCTTCGTCGATATCAACGGGAGTTTTACCGTACTGACCCTCTACAAGTCCCTTGAATTCCTTTGTAACCATCTTGTATCTCTCACC
Organism: uncultured Lachnospiraceae bacterium; assembly: GCA_964452345.1. GTDB lineage: Bacteria > Bacillota > Clostridia > Oscillospirales > CAG-272 > HGM12713. Next base: position 12 of record CAYVLG010000068.1, on the reverse strand, counting down.
GCCGATTACGTT
>CAYVLG010000067.1:1354-6287 GCA_964452345.1 uncultured Lachnospiraceae bacterium | reverse complement strand
TTCCTAAATCATAAAATTTTTTCGCACTTTTTTGCATTTACTACTTGACTTTACTCAATTGAAGGTTAATGACGGGCTGTATAAAAAGTTAAATATACAAAATATTTCAAAAAAACAAAAAAATCGCGATAGTTGTTGACATTGTGAACAAATTATGATATAATTAACAAGTCTATTAATTATTTAAGCACTAAAGGCTTAAATAATGCGACGCGTTACGGCGCGAAAAGCGTTAATAAACATAAGGAAGGGAACGGAAAATGACCGATAACAGACCCGACTGCGACAATACGCGAGCCTGCGGTTCGAAAAAAACTAAAAAATATAATATCAGATGGTTGCTTGTGCTGTATGATTTTCTGTATTTTCTATTTGTTGCGGCGATTATGCTCGTAATATATACGGAAAAGTGGCAGCCCGACGCCGGGACTATGGCAATACATGCCGTTTTGACGGCTTTGTGCTGTTTCGGAGCGCGGTTTGCGGTCAATATATACAGTCAGATTTGGAGATACGGCGGTATACAGTCTTTTATACGTATGCTGATATCGGATGCGTCGGGATTTGCCGTGTATACGCTTCTGACATTTATTATTCCGATAGACCGCTTGAGCTTTGCGCGCTCTTTGGCACTGTTCTGTCTCAATCTTTTAGGTGCTCTCGGTATGCGAATGGCGTACCGTTACGCATATAAGTGCAGTCTTAAAACTCCGATAGGAAGATTTCTCAGTTCCGCTATACGCATACTGACGGGAAGGCGTGTGAACCCCGCTCATTCGGGCGAAAAGCAGAGAATTAAAATTGCGATTGTCGGAGCGGGAAGAGTCGGCGTCGGGCTTGCCGAGGAGCTGCTGGCAAATTCCGCGGCGGCATATATCCCGCGTTGCTTTATTGATGTAAAAAATGAAAAAATAGGCAGGCAGATACACGGAATCCCCGTATTGTCCGAGGATAATGCAACCTTTGCCCTGCTGCGTGAGTACGAGGTGCAGGAAATAGTTTTTGCAATTCCGAGTATGTGTACAGAGGAGAAAAACAGACTGTACGATTACTACCGTCAGTCCGGCTGCAGAATAAAAATATATGATTATCCGATAATGCAGACTGCCGGCTCAAGGCGTGCTTTGCGAGAATTCGATATCGAGGAGCTTTTGCTCCGCCAGCCCGTAAGGCTTGAGACGGCCGAAACGAAAAGCCGATACGGCGGTAAGGTTGTTATGGTTACGGGCGGAGGCGGCTCGATAGGAAGCGAGCTTTGCCGTCAGATAGCGGCGATGGGACCCGAACGTCTTATAGTTCTCGACGTTTGCGAAAACGGAGCATACGACGTACAGCAGGAGCTTAAAATCGCTTGGGGAAGCAAGCTGGACGTCAGAGTGGAAATTATTTCGGTGTGCAATGCGGCGGCGCTTGAAGCGGTGTTCTCGGAGTACCGTCCCGATATTATTCTGCACGCGGCGGCGCACAAGCACGTGCCGCTTATGGAGCATAACTGCCGTGAGGCGGTGGAAAACAACGTGTTCGGAACGCTGAATACGGTAAGGCTTGCCGACAAATACGGCGCGGAACGGTTTATTATGGTATCGACCGACAAGGCGGTCAATCCGACGAACGTTATGGGCGCGACGAAGCGTATGTGCGAGCTTATTGTAGGCGGATATGCCGCAAGCGGTTCAAAAACGGTGTACAGCGCGGTTCGCTTCGGCAACGTGCTCGGAAGTGCGGGAAGCGTCATTCCGCTTTTTCGCAGGCAGATTGCGGCGGGCGGTCCCGTGACGGTTACAGACAAGCGCATAATCAGATATTTTATGACGATACCCGAGGCGAGCGGTCTTGTGCTTCAGGCGGGAGCAATGGCGAAAAGCGGAGAGCTTTTCGTGCTTGATATGGGCAAGCCCGTTAAGATACTTGAGCTGGCGGAAAATATGATACGAATGTCGGGCTATGAGCCGTATACGGACATAAATATTGAGGAAATAGGACTTCGACCCGGCGAAAAGCTTTACGAGGAGCTTTTGATTTCAGGTGAAACGCTCGGAAAAACCGAAAACAGTATGATATTCACGGAAAAGGATAAGCCGCTGTCGCCGACTGAGCTTAAGGCACGCCTTGAAATTTTGCGGGATGCCGTGAAATCTCTTGACGACGGTAAGGTAAGAGAGGCACTGCACATAGCCGTTCCTACCTACAAAACGCCCGAGGAGGTAAATGCGGACGCTTGCAGTGCCAAAGAGATGAAGGAAGCCTCGGTTGTGTAGCCCGAAGTTCCGTGATGAGGGGATGCGTTTACGCTTTTTTGAAAAAAAGCGTAGCAAAAAACTTTCAACAAATTATTTTTTAGGTCAAACCCTTAACGTTAACGAAAAATGTGGTTGTTTGGTGGGTAACACGTTGTCGCTTTTTGAAAAAAGCGACGCAAAAACTTCCTGAAAATTAAATTTTTCAAAGCAAGAAAATAAAATGCGGAGAGTAAGTTTTCTTTGGGATTAACCAAGTAAAGCAAGCTCTCCGTTTTATATTTGAGTTTAAAAATAAAATACTCTTAAAAGTTTTTGGTCAAGCTTTTTTCAAAAAGCTTGAAAAAATAGGATTATAAAATCGAAAAATCAAACAAACCTTGACAAAATGCGGCAAAAACAGTATAATATTACGTATATTACGCGTATTAAAGAAAGGGCATTTTTATGAATTTTATCGAAGAAAGAATATTGAAGGACGGAATAATCGGCGAAGGAAACGTTCTCAAGGTCGACAGCTTTCTCAATCATCAAATGGACGTTGAGCTTCTCGATGAGGTAGGAAAGGAATTTCACCGCCGTTTTGCGGGTGCCCCGATTACAAAGGTGCTGACCGTAGAGGCTTCCGGAATTGCAATAGCATATGCGGCGGCGCGTTGCTTCGGCGTGCCCGTGCTGTTTGCCAAAAAGTCGAAAAGTATAAATATCGCCGGAGACGTTTACTCCGCCGAGGTGGAGTCGTTTACACATAAGTGTACAAACCGCGTCATTGTGTCAAAAAAATTCCTGAATGCCGGCGACAGAGTTTTGATAGTTGATGATTTTCTTGCCAACGGCTGTGCTTTACGCGGTCTCATTTCCATTGCCGAAGAAGCGGGCGCAACCGTGGAGGGTATAGGAATCGTTATAGAAAAGGGATTTCAAAGCGGCGGCGAAACGGTAAGAAGGCTTGGCTACCGCCTCGAATCTCTGGCAATTGTCGACGGTATGGATCCCGATACAAAATCCGTTATCTTCCGCCGATAATGCAGGAAAAATATATTCAGAATACGTAATTAACAAGCAGTATAACGACGCTTGTCAGAATCATAACTATTCCGACAATGCGGTTAAGGAGCTTTGCCTCTGCCTTATTTGCGATTATTGCGGCGATTCTTGCCCAAATCAGCGTAAACAGCATACACAGCAGCAGGCAGGGAATATTCGGCAGACCGTCTATCGCAAAGTGGCTGACGCTTCCCGTAAACGCGGTAAACGTCATAATAAATACGCTTGTTCCGACTGCCATGTGCATTTCATAGCCAAGAAATGCTGTCAGAATAAGAAGAAGCATCATTCCGCCGCCTGCACCTACGGTACCGCATATAAGCCCTATAAGAGTACCGCCTATGACGGATTTTATTATTCTTTGCTTTTTCCCGACGGCAAGCATTTGCTCTTTTGTTGTTTTTACGGGCTTAATTATAAATTTAAGACCTATAATTATGAGCGCAAACTGCATTACTCCGCTCATTGTCTGTTCGGGCAGCAGAGTTGCGATAAAGCTGCCCGCAACGGTCATGGTTAGTACGGTGAACAGTAGGACGAGGCTGTTTTTGACGTCAAGATTTTTGTTTTTCTTATACGTCCACGCGCTGACCGCACTTGCAAGTACGTCGCTTGCAAGACCTATACCGACTGCCTGATATGCCGGAATATCAAGAAAGGTTATAAGCATGGGACCGATGACAGCCGCCGCACTCATACCGGCAAAGCCCGTACCTATTCCTGCACCTGCACCTGCCAGAAAGCAAACCAAAACGGTAATGAATATTTTCATATTAGTTTATTCTCCTTTTATTTTTCTTATTTTTCCGATAAGGCTTTATTTGCGTTATCGCAAAGACGCAGAAATATATTCCTGCATGTTTCCTTCTCCTCATCGGTCAAGCCGCCGAGAAGAAGCCTGCCGAAGCGCTCCTGCATTTCGACACCGTCGGACACAATGACGTCGGTACTGTCGGTGAATTTCAAAGACGTGCTTTTTTTGTTTTTCTCCGATTGCTGCTTCAAGAGCAAGCCTTTACGCTCCAATGCCGCAACGCTCATTGAAACGTGCGATTTAGTCAGCTTGCGCATTCTGACAATGTCAGCCGCCGTTTCAAACTGCGGATTGTTGTGAAAAAACATAATGATATCGTACTCCATTTGAGTTAAGCCGTATTTTTCACATATCGGCTTTGACATTTTCTCGTAAAGAAGTATTATCGACCTTTGCTTTTCCCAAAATACCATAATTGCTCCTTATATTGTTCTATTTTGAACTATTATAGCACGCTTTACGGAATATTTCAATAAACGAATTGTAAACATTATAAGAATTAAATGATACACCCGGTACGGGAATGCGGTGTGACGCGTTGCCGCTTTTTGAAAAAAGCTCCGCAAAAACTTACTGAAAATTATTTTTATGGTAAAACACTTAACGGTAACAAAAAGCGTGATTGTTTTGTTGTTTGTCTGTTGCCCGTCGTTTCTTAAAAGGTTTTTGAATAAAAATGTACGGGTAAGAACCTATAAACAATCGAATACCTAAAAACGGAGAGCTTATTTGTCGGAAAAAATTCCGTGCAAAATCTGCTCTCCGTATTTTATTTTTTGTTTTCTATATTTGCTTTTTGAAAGTTTTTTGCTAAGCTTTTTTTCAAAAAAGCGTA
>CAYVLG010000067.1:0-1344 GCA_964452345.1 uncultured Lachnospiraceae bacterium | reverse complement strand
GTCCCTAACCGCGTCCCCTAAAAATTAATATTCGGGTGTTATGTGAACGGTATAAAGTGTGCTCAATGCTTCGTCTACAAGCTCGTCGAACGGGAGCTTGTTTTCCTGTACAAGCACCTTCTCAAGCTCGGGCTTTGTCCTCGGATGCTTGGGAGTAAATACCGTACAGCAATCCTCATAGGGCTGTATAGATGTCTCAAACGCTCCTATTTTGCGTGATATCTGCACAATTTCTTCCTTATCCAAACCTATACAGGGACGGAATACGGGCATATTTACGCAGGCGTCCGTAACACCTATCGCCTGCATGGTCTGCGAAGCCACCTGACCGAGGCTTTCACCCGTTACAAGTGCGGAGCATCCTTTGTCTCTTGCTACTCTCTCTGCTATCGTCATCATATAACGGCGGAGCAGTAAAGTGAAATAATCCTCGTCGCAAGCCTTTACAAGCTCCTCCTGAATATGCGTAAGAGATACTATATGTACGTAAATATCGCCTGCATATTCGGAAACTATTTTAGCAAGCTCCAATACCTTTTCTCTCGCCCTTTCGCTTGTGTACGGGAAGGATTCAAAATGAACCGCGTCGATACGCACGCCTCTTTTTGCCGTCATATATCCCGCAACGGGGGAGTCTATTCCGCCGGAGAGCAGGAGCAAAGCACGTCCGTTTGAGCCTATCGGCATACCGCCCGCTCCCTTGAATTGTCCCGCGCTGACGTATGCGCCGTACTCTCTTATTTCAACCTTTACCGTGACCTCGGGGTTGTGAACGTCGACTTTTATACGCGGACAGCTGTCGAGAACAACTCCGCCGATCTCGCGTGAAATTTCCATAGAATCGAGAGCAAACGACTTGTCCGACCTCTTCGCCTCAACTTTAAAGGTGCGCTTACCCTCCAAAAATGCGGGAATGTATTCCGCCGTAACACGTGAAATGTCCTCCATTGTCTTTTCGCAAACTGCGGCACGCGATATGGCGACAATGCCGAAAACCTTGGAGGCGGCGGCAAACATACCGTCAACGTCCGCCGTTTCGTCCTTCGGCTCTATATATATTGTGCTCTGCGCTCTGTATACGTCAAAATTACCGTAAGCCTTCGCTCGCTTTTTCATTTCTCGGCAAAGCATATCCTCGAAATATTTGCGGTTTGCTCCCTTCAGAATTATCTCGCCGTATTTGCAAAGCAATATTTCCTTAATCATTTGTCCGTCCTCCGAACGTTAATTTTTATAGTAATTCGGGAAGAGTGCTTCCCAGACCTTGCGGCAGCCGAGAGTGTCGGCAACCGATGAGTGAGCGACGCCCTCCCATTCTATACCGAAGCAGCTCATAGCGTCCGT
>CAYVLG010000066.1:0-6315 GCA_964452345.1 uncultured Lachnospiraceae bacterium | reverse complement strand
CTATTTTATTCTTCAACCATCATTTTTACGTCTTCGTCTCCGTTACGCATTGCCTCGATAGCCGCAAACTGAGCCGTTGTCGGAGCACTCATTATACAGTACTGATGTATTTTGAGCATTTGCTCCGTGAGAGGCGCGGGGGCGCAAAGATATCCGAGACGCCAGCCCGTCATAGCATATGCCTTTGAAAATCCGCTGACGATTATTGTGCGCTCTCTCATTCCTTCGAGAGAGGCTATCGAGCAATGCTCGCGGCCGTAGGTCATTTCGGCATATATTTCGTCAGCAAGCACGAGTATATTCGTGCCGCGGAGTACCTCGGCAATTCCCTCAAGCTCCTCTTTTGTCATTATCGCGCCTGTCGGATTGTTCGGATACGGCAGTACGAGAAGCTTGGTCTTGGGGGTAATGGCAGCCTTTAATGCCTCGGGAGTCAGCTTGAATTTATCCTTATACTGTGTTACTACCGTAACGGGAACGCCTCCCGCCATTCTTGTTATCGGTGCATAGCAAACGAACGACGGGGTGGGGATTATAACCTCGTCGCCGTTTTCGACAATTGCGCGTATTGCAATGTCGATAGCCTCGCTGCCGCCTACTGTTACGATTATTTCCTTTTCCGGATTATAGGAAATTCCGAAGCGGCGCGTCAAATATCTGTCGATTTCAACGCGTAGGTCGAAGGTTCCCGCATTTGACGTATAGTAGGTTTTTCCTTTTTCCAAGCTTTCTATACCTGCTTCGCGGATATGCCAAGGCGTAACGAAGTCCGGCTGACCGACGGTGAGACCTACAACGTCGTCCATTGTTTCCATGATATCAAAAAATTTTCTGATACCGGATTTTTCCGTATTTACAACGGTTTTAGATAGTACCTTTGAATAATCCATATCAGTTACAGTTTCCTCTCTCGTCTATGTCGAGCGTCGGGTCGTGAAGGACGCCCGTGTCCTTATATTTGTGAAGCACAAAGTGCGTTGCGGTCGATATTACCTCGTCTATCGGGGCAAGCTTTTGAGATACGAAGAAGGCAACCTCCTTCATCGTTTTTCCCTCAATAAGAACCGAAAGGTCGTAGGCTCCCGACATAAGATAAACCGATTTGACCTCAGGATAATTGTAGATTTTTTCGGCAACGCGGTCATAGCCCTTGCCTCTTTGGGGCGTAAGCTTGACGTCTATCATAGCGGTTACTGCCTCGCGGTCGGTTTTTTCCCAATCTATTATAGCCTTATATCCGAGAATTGTACCGTTTTCTTCAAGCTCGCGTATTTCCTTTTGAATTTCCTCAAGCGATACGTCAAGCATAACCGAGATTTGCTCGGGTGACAGCCGCCCGTCGTTTTCGAGCAGCTTGAGAATTTCATTTTTCATTTTATTTACGTCCTTATTTTTGAATTTGTTTTACGATGTTTTCATAAGACAGCCCGTACTTGTCCGCTATATCGCGGGCGTAGCTCTTTCCGTCGGGCTTTTTGCGGTATATTTTAAAAGAGCGTTTTCCTTCCTCGATTCCCGCAACGAGAGTATCTATCGGCAATCCGCCGTCGCGGGCGGTGCGTTCGTTGATGCGGTCGATTTCCGCGGCAAGCTCGTGAAGGTGTGTCGAAAACAGCGTGCGGCAGCCGACACGTGAGAAACCTGCAAGAACCTCGGCTGCAATGTACGATGCCTCATACGAGCCTGTGGACGACAGAGATTCGTCGAGCAGTACGAGGCTGTTTGCCGTGACGCATTCGAAAATGTCGCGCAGACGCGCACATTCCTCGCCGAGACGTCCCTTGTCAATCGTATCGTCGGCACCTGTAGGGAAGTGTGTGAAAATTCCGTCCGACACGCTTATTTTTGCCGATTCGGCAGGTACGAACATACCGAGCTGAAGCATTGCAAGCGCAATTCCGATGGCGCAGGTTATAACTGATTTACCGCCACGGTTGGGACCTGTCAGCACGTAAATCACAGCGTTGTCAACGTCCATTTCAATATCGTTTGTTACAACGTCGTAATCAACTTTGAGCGCAACGCAGGGATTATAAATCTCCTTGGCGTCAAACACGCGCTCTCCGTTTTCCGGAATTTCCGGCTTGCAGAGTGACAGCCCCTTGTTTTTGAGCGCGCGTAACAGTGCCGTACCTTTTACGAGAAATTCTATTTCAGGCATAAGATTAAGTAAAAAATCGGTGTTTTCGAGTACGTATGCCTGGACTATTTTTTTCCACGAGCGCAGCGATTGCTTATAGACCTCGTTTATTGCCGAATTAAATGCGAGCGACAGCGCGGTTTTTTGATTCTCCGACTGCTTTTTTCCAAACGGCACGAGGTTCGCTATGCAGGTGTATTCGTCGTCCTTGAAATTGAGACGGAGAATTTTTTCAAGCACATCGCCGGAGCGAAACGCTTCGGGATTGATTGAAAGTACGCCTGCGCTTGAGGGGCGCAGCTGAGCGTCGAGGTTGACGCCGATTGTAACGCTTTTGATATCCCTTACTCTGTTTGTCAGCTCCGACAGTTTTACGTTAAGTTCCTTATAATAATCGCTCTCGGCAAGCTCGGAAATACGGAAGGCAAGCGTGCGGAGCGCGTCGCTTTTCAGCTTTGCTTTTATGGGTGAAAGTCCGTTGTTAAGAGTTGAAATGCTTGAAATATACAGCTCTATTTCCGTTATGCTCTCAAGATACGATTCGGTGTCTCCCGTATCGGCTTCCAGCCTGCGAAGCTCCATTATGTCCGTGAGTATAGGTATAAGCTTATTCAGTGTTGCGGAAATTTCGGGAAATTCCAACATATCGCCGAATACATCCATTCTGTACTTTATTACGGATATATCGGATGTGAAATATTCGTCGAGATTGCTGTTTTTTAAATTGAATATTTCAAGAAGTCCAAGCTCGTCGAGCACAAACATATCTATATTGGGTCTGTTTTTTTTGTTGTAGTGCAGGCTTTGCGTTTCTTCGTTCGGATAAAGAAGACTGAAGCGTGAAAGTTCGGTTTGCATATGGTATTATCCTTTCATATCAATTTGATAACGGCAATTGCCAGAGCTATTTGAGCAATGATGATAAGCGGAATACCCAACATAAACTTTACATGCTTGGTTTTGTGTCTTATTAGCTGCATTGTGACGAACATTGCTACCGAGCCTCCGAGCGCGGATAAAATCAAAAGCGTTTTTTCCGGGATGCGAAGCTCGACTCTGTTCTTCTTTGATATTTTTTTATCGTATATGCAGACGATAACCGATATTACGGAAATTACCGCGAGATAGCACAAAAAAATTTTAAGAAGCATTTGTTATGTCTCCTTTTATTGATTTTTCTTTGCGGGGAAGCTGTCCTTAAGTCCGACTATGCGATTGAAGGCGTTGGGATTTTTGGTATCGCGGCAGTAGTAGCCGTTTCTTACAAATTGGAATTTTTCTCCCGCTTTCGCGCCGGCAAGCGACGGCTCGATTTTTGCTCCGCCGACAACGGTCAGCGAATTCGGATTCAGATAATCGTTGTAGGTTTTGTCTTCGGGAATGGCATTTACGTTCTCGACGGTAAACAGTCTGTCGTAAAGCATAAGTGTTGTATCGAGCGCGTGAGCGGCGGAAAGCCAATGCACGGTACCCTTGATTTTTCTTCCGTCGGCGGGATTTCCATTGCCCGTTTCGAGATCTGCCGTTGCGTGAATTTCAATTATTTTTCCGTCTGCGTCCTTTATTATTTCTCCGCATTTTATAATATACGCGCCCATAAGGCGAACCTCTCCGTCGGGCTTCAGGCGGAAAAACTTGGGCGGCGGTACCTCGGCAAAATCGGACTCGTCTATATAAATTTCTTTTGTGAATGGAAGCGCGCGCGTTCCCGCTTCGGGATTCTGCGGATTGTTCGGAAGCTCGAAATATTCGGTTTTGTCCTCGGGGTAGTTGTCTATAACAACCTTGACGGGCTTTTCTACGGCTATTCGTCTCGGCGCGGAGGCGTTGAGCTCTTCGCGTATGCAGTGCTCCAGCATTTCTATATCGACAAGACTGTTTGCCTTGGATATGCCCGCGCTTCTTACAAAATTGAATATGGACGACGGGGTGTAGCCTCTTCTGCGGAGAGCGCAGATTGTCGGCAGACGGGGATCGTCCCAGCCGTCGACCAAGCCGTTTTCGACAAGATAGCGGAGGTATCTTTTGGACATTACCGTGCTTGTGACGTTGAGGCGCGCAAATTCTCTCTGCATCGGCGGATTCTCAAATCCGATATTGTTTATTACCCATTCGTAAAGCGGACGGTGATTTTCAAATTCGAGAGAGCAGAGCGAATATGTTATCCCTTCGAGAGCGTCCTGAATCGGGTGAGCGTAGTCGTAAAGCGGATATATGCACCATTTGTCTCCCTGTCTGTGGTGCGACGTGTGTACGATTCTGTAAATCGCAGGATCTCTCATATTCATATTCGGAGACGACATATCTATTTTTGCACGCAAGGTGTGACTTCCGTCGGGAAATTCTCCCGCCTTCATTCTGCGGAACAAATCGAGATTTTCCTCGGGGGTTCTGTTTCTGTAAGGACTTTCCTTGCCCGCCTCGGTAAGTGTGCCTCTGTATTCCTTCATCTGCTCTGCGGAAAGGTCGCAGACGTATGCCTTGCCGTCAAGTATGAGCTTTTCGGCGTATTCGTAGCATTTGTCAAAATAATCGGAACCGTAAAATATACCGCCGTCGGGAACTGCGCCGAGCCAGGTCAGATCCTCGTATATGGCTTCGACGTACTCGACGTCCTCCTTTGCAGGATTCGTATCGTCGTAGCGGAGATTGAATTTTCCGCCGTATTTTTTTGCCGTCTCGTAATTTATAAGTATTGCCTTTGCCGAGCCGATGTGCAGGTATCCGTTAGGCTCGGGAGGAAAACGCGTGTGCACTTTTTTGTCGGGGTGCTCTGCCAAATCGGCGTCGATTATATCGTGTATAAAGTTATTTGCTATTTCTTCCATTTGTTTTTCCTTTCAAATCAGAGAACGGCTCTCATTTTGTTTATTCTTTCGGCAACCTTATCTTTGCCGAGAATCTGCATTACCGCATACATATCGGGAGAATTGAGCTTGCCCGTTACGGCAAGGCGGAGGAACATACTGACGTCCGCGACGCTGCCCTTGTAGCTCTCGGGGGACGCCTTATATGCCTTCATATCCGATGCATATCCGTTTTGCTCGGCGACTGCCTTTATCTTGTCAAACCACACGTTCATATCGTCCGATACGTCAAACGAGGCAAGAAATCCGTCGAATACGGAAATGATATCTTCTTTTGCAAACTGCTCGGGATACGGGCATTCCACACTGAAATATTCGTCGAAGAAGAAGCCCATATACGGCTTTGCGTCTCTCCAGGTCGCAAGATCCTTGCGGGGCTTTTTGCCGCCTCTGCCTATTGCGAATATTTGAAGAGCAACATCTCTGTTTTCTCTCAAAAGCTCTCCGAACTGACGGTCGTATTCAAGCGCCCATTCGGTTACTGAGTCTGTAACTTTTTCCGCACTCATACGGGATATTACGTTTTTGGAAACGTCGTTCAGCTTGTCAAAATCGAAAAGACAGCCTGAAACGGACATTTTCTTTATGTTGAAGGGGAAGTCCTTGTAGGATTTTTCGGGATTTTGCATTCTCCACTCCTCGTAGTTGGAGTTTAGAAGCGTCATCACGTATTCGCATACCGCCTCGGGACAGTAGCCCATTCCCGTATAGTCGTCCATGTTTGCGCCCATATCGCGCTTGGAAAGCTTTTTCTTGTTTCCGTTTTCGTCGAGGCGCATTATTTGAGCGATGTGCAGGTATTTCGGAGCTTTGAAACCTAGGTAACGGAAAAGCTGAAGGTGCTTTGCAAGGCTCGGAAGCCATTCCTCGCCTCTTATTACGTGGGTCGTACCCATAAGATGGTCGTCGACGGCGTGAGCAAAGTGGTACGTCGGTATTCCGTCGGATTTCAAAAGGACAAAATCTTCGTCGTTTTCGGGAATTTCCATATTGCCCTTTACAAGGTCCGTAAATTTGATTTTTTTATCCGCGTCGCCGTCGGCAAGAATGCGGAGAACAAAAGGATTGCCCGCCTCAAGGTTTGCTTTTACCTCATCGAGAGTTATTTCGCGTGCATTCAGCATTTGAGCCTTACGTTCTGCCGCCTGAGCCTGCCAATCCGTATTTTTCAGCTCTTCCTTTTTGTTTACCGCAAGTATTTCTTCAAGCTCTTCCGCCTCCGTAAAGCAGGGGTAAGCCTTTCCCTCGCGTACAAGCTGCTTTGCATACACGTGATATATGTCCGCGCGCAAGCTTTGCTTGTAGGGA
>CAYVLG010000065.1:0-6410 GCA_964452345.1 uncultured Lachnospiraceae bacterium | reverse complement strand
CTAGTCGAGAAGGAGAAGAGGGGCGTCGCTGGCAAGCGCGCGCGCTAACGCAACGCGCTGTTTCATCCCTCCCGAAAGCTCGTCGGGAAATTTGACTTCGCTGTCGGGCAGAAGAAGAGAAAGAAAATGTCTCGCGCGCTCTCTGTCACGGCAAACGCATTCGACGTTTTCGAGGGCGGTAAGCCAGGGAAAAAGCCGTGCGTCCTGAAAAACGTAGGAGCAGGCGGGAAAATCGTTCGTTATTTTGCCTCCGCTCGGCGTGACAAGTCCCGCGATACAGTTTAAAAGCGTCGTTTTTCCGATTCCCGACACCCCCGTAATACCGTAAAACCGACGGTCGCCGAAGGTGAAATTAAGCCCCGATATTACGGTTTGCGAGCCGTATGTTACGGTCAGATTTTCAAGCGTTATCATATCTTTCCTCCTTTCGGCATAAGGCGCAGTCTTTTTCCGAGGCGTTCGAGTCCGCCGACGAAAAGCTTTTCTATTATCACGCTCAAAACGACGATTACCGCCGTCCAGGCAAACAGCGTCGGGGTTTCAAGATACGTTTTTGAAAGATAAAGTTCGGTTCCGATTGCGTTTTGCGGGGTCGAGAGCACCTCGGCGGATATGCCCGCCTTCCAAGCCATTCCGAGAGAGGAACGGCACGCCGCCATAAAGAACGGCGCGACGGACGGCGCGTAAAGCTTTTTCAGCATATCGAAGCGTGAGAAGCGGTATACGCGGGCTACTTCAAGCAGATTTTTGTCGACGGAGCCCAAGCCTTCCGAAACGTTGGACCACACTATCGGAACGACGATAAGCGCGGTTATGAAAAGCGGAAGTATGCCGCGTTCCAGCCAAAGAAGCGCGAGAATTATAAACGACGCAACGGGCGTTGCCTTGATAACGCCGAGTATCGGGGAGAGCAGTGCACGGAGAAACTTTATTTTTTCCGTAAGCACCGCCAGCAGTGTGCCCGTAACGAGCGAAATGACGATTCCGCAGGTCACGCGCAGAAGCGAATAAAGCGAGCTTATCCAAAATTCAGATGTGACGGCGAGCGCGCCGAGTGCCTTGAGTACGGCGGAGGGGGAGGGAAAAAGCAGTTCGCTGTTTACGCGAAACGAGATGAGAAACCATACGGCAAGCCAAAATACGAGAGAACCTGTTGCCCCGAGTATTCGTTCCGCTGTTTTTTTACTTTTCATTTTTCCGCTGCCTCCGTTTTTATTTTAAGCCATTCTCCGAAAACGAAGAATGGCTTAAGCTTGTTATTTTCCGTTTATTCCGCAACGTAGTAAAATTCGTCGGTGGGCATTGCGCCGCCGATTGACGTTTTGTCGCAGTCGAATATTTTCTCGCAGAAGGTGTTCATAACGGACTTCATATCTCCGCCCACAATACAGCAGAGCTTACAGCCGGGCAGTGCCTTTTTTGCAATTGCCGCATTGGGAAGAATGCCTGCGTTTACTATCATTTCAATCGCCTCGTCGGAGCCTTCGGAAATAAATGCGACGGACGTCTTGTAGTCCTCGAGGAATTTTGCAATTTCCGCGGGGTGTTCCTCGGCAAATGCGGTGTTTACGACGAGACAGCCCTGTACGAGCGTGTTATCTCCGTTAATCTTTTCCCATTCCTCCGTAAGGTCGAGAGCGACGGATACGTCCGCATTCCCGCTTGTTACGACGGATACCTTCGGCTCGGGAAGCACAGCGAGAGAAGCCTTGCCGGCAATAACCGCCTGCTGGAGCGCGTCGGGGCTGGGATACGAGGTTGCGTCGACGGTGACGTTTTCGACGCCCGCGTTCTTCAGAAGCGCCGCGGTGATGTATTCGGGATTTGCGCCCGCACCGGGAACGTAGACCGTTTTGCCTTCAAGGTCGGAGAGCGAGGTTACGCTCTCTCCGTTTTGGAGAAGGTAGAGCACGCCGAGCGTGTTGAGTGCAAGCAGACGGAGCTTGCCGTTCGACTTGTTGAACAGCTTGACCGCAACGTTGGTCGGAAGCGCGGCTGCCGCGCATTCTCCCGAAACAATCGCGCCCGTGATGGCGTCGGCGGAGGCGTGAAGGGAAATATTGTAGTTCATTTCGGCAGTTTCGTTGCTTACGCTGTCTATCATTTGAGCCATACCGAGAGCGGTAGTGCCGTTGAGCGCGTAAATCTTGATTTCAAGCTCGCTGTCGGGAGCGGCCTCGCCCGTCGTTTCGTCCGAGGTGTCCGCCCCGTCGTCGGTCTTGCCGCCGCAGGCGGAGAGGCATATCAGCATTGCGAGAGCGAGCAGAAGAGATAAAATTTTTAAGCTGTTTTTTTTCATTGTTGTTTCCTTTCAGATTTGTTTTGAATTTTATAAAAAGCTCGGCGTAAGCCTTCATATAAAGCTTAAGAGAGCGTTTTTATCGGGAATGAGAATTTTTTTGCCGTCTCGGACGACAAGACCCGACGCGGCGAGCGCGTCGAGAGCTCTGTAAAGCGAGGCACGGCCGATGTTGAGAAGCTCGGCAACGGCGGACATCGAAGCAGGGGGAATAAACTCTCCGCCGCATTCGTTTTCCGCTATGAAAAAGGCAAGCTTCTTTTCGGCGCCTCCTACGGTCAGCGCGGATATTTTTTTGTTTAAATAGAGTATTCTTCCGTTTAAAAAGGAAATATACGCTCTCATCGCGTGCACGTCGCGCTCAAGCAGGGAGCGGAAGGCGGCAAAATCCACAAAGAGAATTTCGGTGGCGGTTTTGGCGGTTATCACGCTGGGAAACGGCTCCTCCTCGGCGTAAAGATTGGCAATGCCGAACGTGTCTCCCTCGCACAGCAGACGGAGGACTGCGCCGTCACCCGAGCGCGCGGGGACGGCGGAAGCCGTACCCGACAGTACCGTTCCCACGCATTTGCTTTCGGCATTCGGAGAAAATAACGTTTCTCCCGCGCCGAAATGCCTGATACGAACGGTTTCTTCCGAAAAGCAGGCGTCGATGACATCGCCGTCGGCACGGGCGAGTATTCGGTTTTTCAAAAGCTGTTCCTTTAATTCCTTTGTTAGCATAGTTTCACCTCAAAGTGTCTCATATGAGACAATGTATTATACCATATTTTTTTCCTCCTGTCAATATCCCCGTAAAATATTTTTATCGACTATTGTAAACAAAATGTAAAATAAACGGAAATGGTATTTAAATAACAAAAAAATAGTGGTATAATGAGATTTCAAAAAACAATATTTTTTGGGGGTATTTATGACTCTGTTAATTCTTGCGGCGGGCCTCGGTTCGCGCTACGGCGGTCTCAAGCAGATCGATCCCATAACCGACGAGGGAGAGTTTATCATTGATTTTTCCGTGTACGACGCGGTTGTCAGCGGGTTCGATAAGGTCGTATTTGTAATTAAGGAAGAAAATCTTGAGGATTTCAGAGAGACGGTAGGCAAACGCTTTGAGGATAAGGTCAAGGTGGAATACGCATTCCAGAGCCTCGGCGGCCTTCCCGAAGGCTTCTCCGTTCCCGAGGGACGCACAAAGCCTTGGGGCACGGCACAGGCAATGCTTGCCGCACGCCATATCATAAACGAGCCGTTCGCCGTCATCAATGCGGACGATTTTTACGGAAGAAGCGCGTTTGAGCTGTTGGCAAAGCACCTCGGCGCGGTTAAGAACGAATCCGTCGCAAGCTACTGTATGGTAGGATATATACTTAAGAATACGCTGACCGAAAACGGAACGGTTTCGAGAGGCGTGTGCGAGGTTGAAAACGGATACCTCACCGACGTTGTCGAGAGAACGAAGATAATCCGCGACGGCGATACCGCACTCTTTAAGGACGGAGACGAGGAAATAAGACTTCCGCTTGACGCCATAGTATCTATGAACTGCTGGGGCTTTACTCCCGATATATTCGAAAAGGTGGAAAAGGGCTTTGTAAAATTCCTTTCCGATGATAACGGCGACCTGAAGAGAGAATATTATCTTCCCTTTGCCGTCAGGGAAATTATGAGTGCGGGCGATTGCACCGTCAGCGTTTATTCTTCCGAGGACGCGTGGTACGGAGTTACGTATCACGAGGACAGAGAGCACGTTTACGACAGCCTTGCCGCATTGAAAAATGCGGGCGTGTATCCCAAAAAGCTGAACAACATATAATATAAAATATAATACTTAAATTAAGGAGAAAAACAAATGGCAATTTTGATTACGGGCGGAGCAGGCTATATCGGCTCCCATACAATGGCAGAGCTTCTCGAGGCAGGCAGAGAGCTGGTCGTTGTGGATAACTTCCGCAACAGTAAGCCAGAGGCTCTCGAAAGAGTAAAGAAGATAACGGGCAAGGACTTCAAGTTTTACGAGGCCGACCTTCTCGACTACGACGCTTTGGATAAGGTATTCTGCGAAAACGACATAGACAGCTGCATACATTTTGCGGGTCTGAAGGCGGTAGGCGAGTCCTGCGCAAAGCCTCTGATGTATTACCACAATAACCTTACGGGCACGTTCAACCTCTGCGACATTATGCAGAAGCACGGGGCAAAGAGAATAGTATTCAGCTCCTCGGCAACCGTTTACGGCAAACCCGCGAGCGTTCCGATAACCGAGGATTTCCCGCTCTCCACGACCAACCCCTACGGAGAAACCAAGCTTATGATAGAGAGAATACTCAAGGATATCCACGCCGCCGACAACGAGTGGAGCGTTTCCATTCTCCGCTACTTCAACCCCATCGGAGCTCATAAGAGCGGACTTATCGGCGAAGACCCGCAGGGTATACCGAACAATCTGCTCCCCTATATCACGCAGGTTGCCTCCGGCAAACGCGAGTGTCTCTCCGTTTTCGGAAACGATTACAATACCCCCGACGGCACGGGCGTGCGCGACTACATTCACGTTGTAGACCTTGCAAAAGCTCACCTCAAAGCGATAGAGCGCGCCGAAAAGGTTACGGGCGTTGAATATTTCAATATCGGCACGGGAGTAGGATATTCCGTTCTCGATATTGTCAAGGCATACGAAAAGGCAACGGGTATCAAGATAAATTATAAGATAGTCGACCGCCGTCCCGGCGACATCGACGAGTGTTATGCAAATCCCGAAAAGGCGTACAACGTCCTCGGCTGGAGAGCGGAGAACAATATCGAGGATATGTGCCGCGACTCCTACAATTGGCAGATCAAAAATCCCAACGGATACGGAGACTGATAAAATGAGTATTGAAAAAAAGCTTTTCGGACGTCTTGAGGACGGCAGAGAGGTTTATTCGTACACGATGACGAATAAAAACGGAATGAGCGTAAAAATCCTCTCCTACGGAGGAGCCATCGCCGAGCTTCGCGTTCCCGACAGAAACGGCTGTTTTACCGACGTTGCGGGCGGCTATGACGGCATAAAATCCTACGTTGAGGGCGACGGCTATCAGGGTGCGCTTATCGGACGGTTCGGCAACAGAATAGCAAAAGGAAAATTCACGCTTGAGGGCAGGGAATATTCGCTGTTTATAAATAACGGAGAAAACCACCTTCACGGAGGCGAGTACGGCTTTAACGCAAAAATTTGGGACGTAACCGAGATTTGCTCTGACGAACCCGCGCTTAAGCTTCACATCGTATCTCCCGACGGCGAGGAGGGCTATCCGGGCAATCTCGACCTTACCGTAACGTATACGCTGACAAACGAAAACGGTCTGTCGATACGCTACGAGGCGGCAACGGATAAGGCAACGCCCGTAAACCTCACGAACCATTCATATTTCAACCTCGGCGGATATGCCTCGGGAAGCGTGCATTCGCACGAGCTTATGCTTGACGCCGATACGTATCTCGTTACCGACGGCGGACTTATTCCGACGGGTGAGATAAAGAGCGTCGAGGAAACTCCGTTCGATTTCCGCCGACCGAGAAAGATAGGAGAGCTTATAAACGCCGACGACGCGGATCTCAAAACGGCGGGAGGCTTTGACCACTGCTTTAATTTCACGGGCGGAGAGACGAAGGAGCCCGTAAAGCGCGCCGAGCTTTACGACTCCGAGAGCGGACGCGTGATGACCGTTTATACCAATCAGCCGTGCGTACAGTTCTATTCGGGTAATTTTCTGAATAATGAGAAATACCCCTTCAAGGGAGGCTGTCCTCAAAGACCGCAAATGCTTATGTGCCTCGAGACACAGCATATGCCCGACAGTATAAATCACGCAGGCTTCACGGATTGCGTGCTCCGTCCCGGCGAAAAATACGATTATACCACGGAATACCGTTTTTCCGTAAAATAAACAGATGAGGGGACGCGTACACCTTTTTTGGGGACGCGATGTCGCTTTTTGAAAAAAGCTCCGCAAAAACTTTCTGAAAAGTTTTTTTGTTAAACGGCAAAGCTACTAAAGTACGGGGAAAAAGTTATCGTACAGCGAAACGCTCTGAAGAACAAACCCGACGACGCCTACGTCGCCTTACG
>CAYVLG010000064.1:0-6413 GCA_964452345.1 uncultured Lachnospiraceae bacterium | reverse complement strand
CCGTTTGCGTCCTTGAAAGTTATTGTTACTCTTTCGGGAGCCGATGTATTTGCCGTGTAAACTGCCGTAACGCTTTGCTCTTTTGCTCCGTTCGGGTCATAGCCCGTAACGTCGGAAAGCGTGTAACCTTCCAAAGCAAAGGCGGAGTCGTTTCGGATTTCGGAGATAAGCTCCTCTTTGGATATTCCGTAGGTATAGCTGCGCGTAACGTCGGAAGCAAGCGTATTTCCGTTTTCGTCTTTAAACGTAAACGTAACAGTTACGCTGTTTTGTATGCCGAGAAGGTCGTTTATTACGTCCATATCGGCACCTTCGGGGATAAGTGTTTTTTCGGTTTCTCCGTTTGCGTCAGTATATGTCAGAACAGAAATTCCGTTTAAGGTCATACGCGTATCAAGCCTTACGGACAGATCCTGATCCGCAAACCACATAGCAAGCGTATCGGGAAGAGAAACGCTGTCTACGATAAAGTCGTAAATGTTGAGAGTTTTTCCGGTGCCGAAGCGGAAAGCATTTCTGCCGTTGTCGTATATATCGGCGACGGATATGTTACCCAAAGAGCTGTCTGCGAGCTTACCGAATATCTCGGAAGCTTTGTCGAACAGCTTGCTGAAGGTTGCGTAGTCTGTAAGAGCGTCGATTTTTTCGCCGAGCTGCGACCTTGATGCGTAGCTTGCCTTGCTGTTGACGGAATCAAGCTTTTCTATAAGAAAATCGTATATTTCTCTGCGCTGTTCATCGGTTACGGAGTCAATAAGCTCCGCGGCGTCGGCAGGAGTTTCTGTGGGGATAAGCAAAAGCTTTTGGCGCAATTCGCGGGAAATGTCCTTGCCCTCGACGCTGTTGTTGAGTATTTCCGCGTACAGAACCGAGAATATTTCCGGAACGGTAACGCCGAGATTCATTCCGACGTTGTTTAAAACGCCGTCTTCGTCGAAGCCTTGGGAAATGTCAAGCTCTACGTAATAGTTGAGTTTTTCAAGTATACTCTTAAGCCCCGTCGTATCGCCGATAAATTCAAGCTCTGCCGTGTAGTTGTAACTCTTGTTGGCAAATCTGTCGCCGAGCACGAGAGAGACGGATGCGGAAAGTCCGTTGTCCATCACGGACGCGATATCGAATCGACCGTCCGTTATCGGCAGCGAGGATATTAAGCCTTCCATAAGAGAATTGAAGCTTATTTTTCCTACATAGTAGAAAGGATTCGACGCATTGCCGAGCGTTATGCTCTCGATATCGTTGGTGAAAATTTGCGATGTCGTGTAGATAATTTTCTTTACAAACTGCTTAACGTCACCGTTTTCCCTGATTGCTGCGATTATATCCGATGCAGTTTGCTTTACGTCGATTGCGTCAAGCACTCCGCTTGTCTCGATAAACGTGCGTATATTGTCTGTTCCGACAGCCGCGAATATTTCCGCCAGCTCCTCGTTTGAGTAAAGGGAGAGAAGCGAACCTGCTCCTCCTGCGGATTCTATTATCGCAGATACGGAGGTGTAGCCGAGAAGCCTGTCAATTCCTATGGCATTTATGATATCAATAGGTTTCAGTACGTCGCAAATGCGATTGTAGGTTACGACGTTACGCAAAACATATGCGATATCGCAGTACGTTGAAAGAATACCGCGGTAGCCGCCGAGAGCGGTCATTATAAAGTCGTTTTCGAGAGGCTCAAAGGCTTCGTTGAAAGCGGCTATTACGTCACTGTTTCCGAAAAGTGCGCCGCTGTTCGAGATGACTATGCCGTAAAGCGTTGTACCGTCGGCTGCGCGTATTATTTCCTTGTGGTCGACCGCATTAAGAAGTCTGCCGAAATATTTATCTCCGTCAGAAGAGATTATCGCGTAAAAGCCGTCGGTATTTATACTGCCGTCGGGATTTATCGCGGTTGCCAGCTGTGCGGGCGGAACGTCGGAAAGTACGTCTTCGGCAATGTCCTTTGTGATGACTCCGGAGCCGATAAGCGTTGAAATAAGGTCGGAGGACATTAAATTATCTGCCGTAAACAGAACGTTTTTGACCGCTGGAGCGGAGAAAAATTCCTCAATGTCGGCTTGCTTTTGCGCCTGTACCGCATTGTCGGGGTCTGTTTCAAGCAAGGCTTTGAATATTTTGTCTGCCGCCGTGCCGTCGTCACGCAGTATTTTTTGAACTATACCGTCCGAAAGGACGTAATTTTGAAGATTGGCTTTTATGTCCGCATATTGAGCATCGGTAAGTATCGCGTTTACCGTTTCGTCGTCGAACAGAGCGATGATTTTCTGCTTAAGTTCTGCGTTTGTGTTAATATCGTCGATAAGTGTGCTGTTTTCGATGATATCCGCGATAAGCTCCTTGCCTGCGACTTTGTCGAGCACGGAGTCGGTGAGCATAAGACGCATTACGTCGTCGGTCAAAAGTGCGTTCAAGGATGCGTCGTTTGCCGCCGCAAATATACCGTCAAACGGAATTGCCTCAAGAAGCGCGTCTATACTTATAAGTTCTTCGAGAAGCTCGAGGCTTATATATTGTGATACAAGCTCCTTGGGCAGGTCTCCGAGCATTTCCTTGATGTCGTTCAGGGTCACGTAGCGCGAGGCAAGCTCTATGAGCTCGTCGGGTGTGATATTTCGTCCATTATCCATCGCGTCGAGTATATCCGACGGGATAAGCGCGGTCAGCTCGTCTTTTGTCAGCTGTTTGTCTTTGAAAATGTCGTAGACGATTTCCGCATTGATTGAGATTTTTAGCCTTTTGTCTGAATATTCGATTGAATAACACGGTTCTGTGTAGCCGTTGGTTGAATGCTCGATTGAAAGCGCACCTGCGGGCAGGCAAGCACCGACGAGCATTACGAGCGCCATTAAAAGCGCGAGCAAGCCGATTGTCTTTTTCCTGATCGATTTCATAAAATACCACCTAACAATTTATTCAGCCGAGTTACGGCAATAAAATTTGAATATTACCTATTAAATTATACAACATTTTAACGGTTAAGTCAAGAGTTTTGATTAAATATTTTGGAAGCGCAGCATATTTTTATTTGACAATTTTTGTGCAGAAGAATTTTTGGATTTTAAAAACAGACAATGCCGCAAAAATATTCAGATAAATAATAATATAAAACACAAAATTATATAAAAATAAAACTGTAATATAATTCAAAATAACGACTGAATAACAAATAATAATATTAAAATGTATAATAAAACAACATAATAAAATTATGACGAAAAATAAAATATACAGCCTTGCCGAAAAGCGGAGACCGATGTAAATGCCGTTTTCTTCTCGGACGCCGAATAAACATATTTTCATAGACACGGGAACGAAGCTTTGAAAATTTGTAAACTGAAGCGTAAAAAAACGAACATACGCTTTCCTTAAATATACAGTTCGTTTTGTCGCATACTACAAAAAACGCAAATAAATCACAAAAAACTTGACAAAATCCGATTTGTGTGGTATATTATTATATTATGGTAGGCTGTAAATTGCCCGCCGTAAAAAAATTAATCATTATCAGAGGTAGAACAAAATGAAAAAGGCAATTTTCAAAATCCTTGCTCTCTGTATGTGTCTTTGCATGACGGCGGGAATTTTCACCGCGTGCGGCGACAAGGAGGAAGCAATCGTTATCGGTCTTTCCGCTCCTCTTACGGGCAGTGCTTCCGTATACGGAACGGCAGTAAAGAATTCCGCACAGATGGCAGTTGACGAAATCAACGAGGCAGGCGGTCTCAACGGTACAAAGCTGAAGCTTATCGCAATGGACGATGAGCATGATGCCTCCAAGGTGGAAACGAACTATTCCAGCATGATGGACCAGGGAATGCAGGTTGCTCTCGGATGCGTTACGACAAATCCCTGCCTTGAGTTTGCAGAGCTTTCCGCAAAGGACAATCTCTTCTTCCTCACCCCCTCCGCTTCCGCAAACGAGATAGTACAGCACGGTGACAATGCTTACCAGATGTGCTTCGCTGACGGAAACCAGGGCTCGGTTGCTGCAAAATACGTAAATTCTCTCGGACTTGAAACCATAGGCATTTTCTATAAGTCCGACGATAACTACTCGAAGGGCATTTACGATCAGTTCAAGGCAAACCTCAATGACACCGTTAAGACTGTAGAGGCTTCCTTTACGGGTGACGACAGCGACTTCACGGCTCAAATAGATAAGCTCAAAGACTGCAGCTTCATATTTATGCCTATCTACTATACGCCTGCATCGAACTTTATGCTTCAGGCTAAGGGCAAGGTTGCCGACGACGCTACCTATTACGGATGCGACGGCTTTGACGGCATAGATTCAGCAGAAGGCTTCAACATTGAAGACATTCCCCAGCGTGTAAGCATGCTTTCGCACTTCAACTCCAAGGCGACGGACGGCAAGGCAGGCGAATTTATTCAGAAGTATACGGATAAGTTCGGTACGGATACGCTCAACCAATTCGGCGCATCCGCGTACGACTGCGTCTACGCGATTTATAACGCAATGAAGGCGGCGACGGAGAACGGCAAGGAAATTACTGCCGACACGTCCGCTTCCGACCTCTGCGAGATACTCAAGGAGCAGTTCAACGGCGACTTTACCTATTCCGGAAACACGGGCGACGATATCAAATGGGAGTCCACGGGATACGTAAAGAAGGAAGCAATAGCATTTGTTATTAAAGAAGCCGACATTAAAGAAGCCAACTGATTATCGGCAAATATGCGGTCTGCCGGCATGGGACTTTACTGTGCCGGCATATCGCTTAAATTAAGGAATTTAAGGTTGTAGTTATGGATTTTTTAACAGCGCTTTTAAACGGGTTAAGCTCGGGAGGAACGTATGCCATAATAGCGCTCGGCTATACGATGGTTTACGGTATCGCGAAAATGCTGAACTTCGCACACGGCGACATTATTATGGCGGGCGGTTATACGATGTATATAGTTCTCGCGTCATTGGGGTATCCGTTGCTTGCCGTTGCGGCGTCGGTCGTTTTTTGTGTTGTTCTCGGCGTCACTATTGAAAAGCTGGCGTATAAGCCTCTTCGCGGAGCCGCTTCTCTCGCCGTGCTTATAACCGCAATAGGTATGAGCTATCTTTTACAGAGTCTTGCGCAGATAATTTTCGGATCGTCTCCGAAAATGCTTTCGACTCTTCAGATTTCCGGAAGTATAAAAATAGGAACGTTCTCTATCGCATACAGCACGGTTCTTACTTTGGCGGTTACGGTGGTTGTAATGGTCGCCCTTACCCTTTTCATAAAGCTGTCCAAAACGGGACGTGCCATGGTTGCCGTTTCCGAGGACAGGGGAGCCGCCCTTCTTATGGGAATAAACACGAACAGAATAATTACCATAACGTTTGCAATAGGCTCCGCGTTGGCGGCTGTTGCAGGCTATCTTATGCTTTGCAAGGCTCCGAGCCTTTCCAATACGTTAGGCTCCATGCCGGGTATTAAGGCGTTTACTGCGGCGGTAATCGGAGGAATCGGCTCGATACCGGGAGCAATGCTCGGCGGAATATTGCTTGGCGTTATAGAGAGTATATCGTACAGTATACCTGCCTTGGCTCCGTATACGGTTGCGGTGGAATTTTCCATACTTATTATAGTGCTTCTCGTCAAGCCCTCGGGTATTCTCGGTAAGATGAGGAGGGAAAAGGTATGAAAAAACAAAATAGGTCTTTTGCATTCCGTCCCAAATATCATTTGAGCTATGTTATAATTGCCGCCGTTACGGTTTTCTTTGCGGTTCTTTCGCTTACGGGAAATATCAAGCATTCGGATACGGTTATACTTGAAAAAATAGCAATTGCGATAATGCTTGCCTCTTCTCTCGGAATGGTTGTAGGTTTCCTCGGAGAGCTGAGTCTCGGACACGCAGGCTTTATGTGTATAGGCGCTTACCTCGGCGGTAAGGTCGCGGCAATGCTCGCACCGATGCTCGGCAACGGCTTTTTGACGCTGATCATAGCCGTTATTGTCGGCGGTCTGTGTGCAGCCGTTTTCGGTATGATTATCGGTTTGCCTGCGCTTCGTCTGAAGGGGGACTACTTGGCGATAGTTACGCTTGCTTTCGGGGAAATTGTCCGCTCCGTCGTAATGAACGTGCCCGCTTCTCTTTTCGGCGGCACGCTCGGACTCGAAACTCCGAGATTTGATAAAAAATATCTTTTCATAATTGCGTTTGTCCTTGTTCTCATCGCATTGGCGGTTATACAAAATCTGCTTCGCAGTAAGCACGGACGTGCGATAATGTCTATCCGCGATAACGAAATTGCTGCGAGAGCCATGGGTATAGACGTAACGAAATATAAGCTGCTCGTATTCACGGTATCGGCTTTCTTTGCGGGAATTGCTGGTGGGCTTTACAGCTATACGCAGGCTCGCGTACAGAGTGCAAACTTCGATTACAAGTATTCCATAGAGAGGCTCGTTATT
>CAYVLG010000063.1:0-6460 GCA_964452345.1 uncultured Lachnospiraceae bacterium | reverse complement strand
GAGCGGAATGGGTATGCCGTCGATAGGGATATACAGCTACGAACTTTATAATTTTTACGGCGTCGAAAGCATAATCAGAATCGGCTCCGCAGGCGCACTGCAGGAAAACGTAAAAGTGCGGGATTTGGTTTTCGGTATGGGTGCCTGTACAAATTCCGCTTATGCGGAGCAGTATAAGCTCGGCGGTACGTTCGCGCCCGTCTGTGACTACGGTATGCTCGAGCGCGCGGTCGCGCTCGCGCGTAAAAAGAAAATAAACTGCCATGTTGGAAATCTTCTGTCGTCCGATACTTTTTACGATGAATGCGGAGGCGGTCTCCGCTGGCAGAAAATGGGCGTGCTTGCCGTAGAAATGGAGGCGGCGGCTTTGTATATGAATGCCGCACGCGCTGGAAAACGCGCTCTTGCAATATGCACCGTTTCCGATTCACTTGTTACGGGTGAGGCGACCGACCCCGACGAGCGCGAAAGAGGCTTTACGGATATGATGGGCATTGCGCTCGATCTTGCGGCGGAATTGCAAAAACAGTGAGGCATTATGCTTGAGATAAAACGTGTTTTTATTATAGTTTTGGACAGCGTCGGCGCAGGAGAGGCACCTGATGCCGCAAATTTCGGAGATTGCGGGGCAAATACCTTAAAAAGCGTTTATAAAACGGGTAAGCTCGATATTCCGAATTTGCTGAAGCTTGGAATCGGCGATATAGACGGACTTTCTTTCCTCGGGAAAAGAGATAGGCATATCGGGCGCATTGCGCGTATGACCGAGGCATCTCGCGGCAAGGATACGACAATCGGACATTGGGAAATTGCGGGACATATTTCAACGTCTCCGCTACCGACCTTTCCCGAAGGATTTCCGAATGAAATAATATCAAAGCTTTCCGAGGCTTGGGGAACGGCGGTAATTTGTAATAAGCCGTACTCGGGTACCGCGGTTATAAACGATTACGGCGACGAGCACGTAAAAAGCGGCTGTCCGATACTGTATACCTCTGCCGACAGCGTTATGCAGATAGCGGCGCATACGGACGTTATTCCGCTTGAAAAGCTGTACTCTATGTGCGCCTTTGCGCGTGAGATTATGCAGGGCGGAAAATACGGCGTGGGAAGGATTATCGCGCGTCCGTTTAACGGAAAAAGCGGAAGCTACGAGCGCACGCCCGACAGGAAAGATTTTTCGTTGGAGCCTCCGCGCGGACTGCTGCCCGATGCGGTATCCGAAAACGGAATGGACTGTATTGCGGTAGGCAAAATAAACGATATTTTCAACGGCCGCGGTTTTACCGAAGCGGTGCACACTCACTCCAATCAAGAGGGAATGAGCGTATGCTCTCAAATTGCAGAGCGTGATTTTCGCGGTCTGTGCTTTGTAAATCTCGTCGATTTCGATATGCTGTGGGGACACAGAAGAGACGCCGAAAGGTATGCGGTGGGATTATCCGAATTTGATGCGTGGCTCGGAGATTTTTGCAAAAAGCTTACCGCGCGCGATATGCTTATAATTACGGCGGATCACGGCTGCGACCCAAGTTTTTTGAAAACCACGGATCACACGCGCGAATATACTCCGTGCATTATATACGGTCCCGATATTCCGCCGTGCAATATGGGCACGCGGAACAGCTTTGCGGACATAGCTCAGACCGTTGCCGACGCTTTTGGAATAAATAAAAGCTTTGACGGAAAATCGATGATATGATTAAAGGAGATAAAACAATGACGGCTGAAAAGCTCATATCGCTTTCAAATGAAGCGAGGACAAGAGCCTATGCCCCGTATTCTCATTTTACGGTAGGCGCCGCCTTGCTTTGCAGGGACGGAAGCGTTTATACGGGCTGTAACATTGAGAATGCGTCATATACTCCGACGTGCTGTGCCGAGCGTGTTGCGCTGTTTTCGGCTGTCGCCGACGGAAAAAGAGAATTTGAGGCGATTGCGGTTTGCGGCGGCAGAGAAGGCGAAGCTCCGATTGCACAGTGCTGCCCGTGCGGTGTCTGCCGACAGGTTTTGTCTGAATTTTGCAATGACAAAATGAAAATTTTGTTTTTTGACGGTTCGGTAAAAAGCCTTGGAGAGCTTTTGCCGAATGCGTTTTATATGGATTAATAATGTTTAAAGTGAGTGTTATATGAAAAATGATACCAAATCAAGACTTGTATACTTAAGATATATTTTGCCCGTGGCATCGGTATGTGCGATTGTTGCACTGATGTTTATACCTTGTTACAGCTACATAACTGCCGACGCGGGCATAAATGAAGCCATATCCTTGTGGGAGCTTCTCGGAAACTCTTGGAATACGGCGAGAGAATATTTGTTCGGAAGCGGTGAAAAGCTTGCCGTGACAACGAGCTTTGCACGTACACTGCTTGTACTTATAGGCGCGCTTTTGCTTTTGTTTGTAATTGGCTTCGTGTCAACGGTATACACTGCCGTAACCGCTTTTCGGTATTTTTCGAACGGCTGCCGAGACAGTAAAGCCACAACCTTATTTATAACTCTTGTCCCGAACAGAGCAGTCCTTTGCATTTATCACGCAACGGTACTTCCGCTCCTGCTTTTACCTCGGATAATGCCCCTGCTTTATAAAAATATTCTTTCGTATTACGTCGAATTGAATACCGCTCCGTTTGACATTGTTATTATTGCCGCCGCGGTTTATGCGATAAACGTTGCGGTTATTGCCGCCTGCTCACGGCTCGAAGTTTCGGTACAGATGAATATATTCAAAAAACGGAGTGTTTCCGATGACTGCATAATCTCCGACGAGGAAACCGAGACGGACATTATGACAGACGAGCCCTATGAGCGTATGTCGCAGGCGGAAAAGAGGGAACAGACGGAAAGAATTATGAGACTGCTTGAAAAGTCCCGAGGCGACGGTGACGGCGAAGATGAAGAAGAGAAAGAGGATTTTGAATAATGGGCGTTATTGAAGAAAGCTATCTTGATATAAAAAAACAGCTGTTTGAAAAGTACTATTCGTTTTTGAATCCGGAGCAAATGCGCGCGGTATTTCATACCGACGGAGCATTGCTTATATTGGCGGGCGCGGGAAGCGGAAAAACTACCGTGCTCGTAAACAGAATAGGCTTTATAATAAAATACGGCAATGCGTACCGCAGCAATTACGTTCCGCCTGATATTACCGAAGCGAGAGTTGAAAATCTCCGTACCGCTCTGTCGCTTCCGCGCGAACAGCTTGCATGCGTGTTGGATGAGTTTGCATATAAGCCGTGCGCGCCGTGGAACGTGTTGGCTATAACGTTTACCAAAAAAGCGGCGGAGGAAATAAGAACAAGACTTGCCGCGACGCTCGGAGACGGTATATCGGTCGACAGCATATGGGCGGGAACGTTTCATTCCGTGTGCGTCCGTATCATAAGAAAATATGCCGATTTTATAGGCTTTGCCCCCGATTTTTCCATATATGATACCGATAATACCAAATCTCTTTTAAAGGACGTGCTCAAGGAATTTCGCATAGACGAAAAAACTCTGCCGATAAAAAGCGTCCGCGCCGAAATAAGCAATGCAAAAAACAAGCTTATGACGCCCGATATTTACGCACGCGAGGCAAGAGGCGATTACCGACGCGAGAAAATAAGCAAGGTATACGAATGCTATCAAAAAAGGCTGGCGGCATGCAATGCGCTGGACTTTGACGACATAATAATGCAGGCGGTAAACATATTGCAGAATAATACCGAGGCGAGAGAATATTACGGCAAAAAGTTCCGCTACGTGTGCGTTGACGAATTTCAGGATACCAACGAAGCGCAGCTGAAACTGACCGAGCTTTTGGGCTCCGTACACGGGAACGTAATGGTTGTCGGAGACGATGACCAAAGTATATACGGCTTCCGCGGTGCGGTGGTCGAAAATATAATCGACTTCGGAAGGCAAAAAAATACCGAGGTAATACGCTTGGAGCGCAATTATCGCTCTACCGACTGTATTTTGGGTGCCGCCAATGCCGTTATTGCGAAAAATTCCAAGCGTATGGGAAAAAAGCTTTTTACCGAACGCAGTGACAGCAGCCGCCTTGTGCTCCATATGAGCGAAACGCAGAAAAGCGAGGCGGTGTACATATGCGAAAAAATCGGAGAGCTTGTAAGAAGCGGTAAATACAAATACCGCGATATTGCCGTGCTTTACAGACTGAATGCAATTTCAAGCTCTATCGAAGCCACCATGTCGGCAAGCGGAATACCGCACGTCACCCTTTCGGGGCAGAGCTTTTACGAGCGAATGGAAATAAAGGATATACTTGCATATCTGTACGTGATTGCAAATCCTTCCGACCGCGAGCGTCTGAAAAGAATAATAAACGTGCCCAAGCGTGCGATAGGCGCAAAGACCGTCGAGGGAGTGTTTACAATTTCCGACGAGCAGGGAATAACGCCGATGGAGGTAATGAGAAAGGCGGAGAGCTTTGCCGCACTTTCGCGTTCCGCAGGCAGGCTCAAGGAATTTGCAAAGCTTGTGGACACATTGTCGTCAATGCTGTACGGTGACATTACACTGACGGACTTTGTAAATCGGGTTCTTGATATGTCGGGCTACCGTCACGCGCTTATAGAGGCGGGAGAAGAGGAAAAGGAACGTCTCGATAACCTGGAGGAGTTTATATCCAATATAGGAGACTTTGAAAACGAGTATTTGTCGGCGCCGCAGCCCGTCGCCTCCGACGGCGACCCGTTTGTGACTCGCGGTTCGGCAAAACCGATAGAGCTGCTCGGAGCTTTTCTTGAAAGATGTTCGCTTGTTGCCGACGTGGATAAATACGATGAAAATGCAGATGCAGTTGTGCTTATGACGGTACATTCGGCAAAAGGTCTTGAGTTTCCCGTTGTATTTCTTCCCGCTATGGAGGACGGCGTTTTCCCGGGACAGCAGAATATAAATTCCGCCGATGCCGACGCTATGGAGGAGGAACGCAGACTTGCCTATGTTGCCATAACGAGAGCAAAGGATAAAATTTTTATTACGCATACACGCAACAGAATGCTGTATAATCAAACGTCGTACAATCCGATTTCGCGCTTTGTAAAAGAAATTCCCGAGGAATACATCTCGGATGAAACCCGGGATTACGACCCTTACGCATATATTCCTCAGCGTCCCAAGGTAAAAACATATTATTTTGCAAGCGACGAAAGAGAGGCAGACGCCGTAAAGCCTCATACATCCGTTCCCGCCGCCGGAAATTCCGCTCCGCAGAGGGCGCAGATTATGCTGTCCGTCAGCGACAGAGTAAAGCACCGCGTCTTCGGTGAAGGTGAAATTCTTTCGGTAAAGCAGATGGGAGCCGACGTCTTGTACGAGGTAATATTTGACGACGCGGGAACAAAAAAGCTTATGGGAAGCTTTGCAAAGCTGATAAAGCTTTGAGCTTTAAAAACAGAAAACGCCGCGAATGATTTTTGTCACGCCGCGGCGTTTTCGTATATTAAAATACTGTTTCGATTAATTTCGGCGCACCCGACGGGGAATAGCGCCATCTGTTTATATGCTTTATTCTTTCGCAGTCTATAAAATATTTAAGCTCGTTTTCCGGCGGTATTCCGTGATACGAATCTATTAAAACAAGCTTTATTTTCATTCTGTCGGGCAGTATGCTTTTTATATATACCGCGGCACGTTCTCCGACCCGCGCTATGCGCGCGTCGGAGGTTCCGTCGCGTATTTCCGCGAGACCTGCAAGATTAGGCGTCAGCTCGACAAAAACACCGTAGCTTTCAATGCTCCGTATTATGCCCGCTACCGTTTGCCCCACCTGAAATTCCGACGCATTCTGCTCCCATGTTCCGAGAAGCTCGCGCATACTGACGAAAATGCGTCCGCTGTCGTTCTCTATCGACTTTATGACGGTGTAAATTTTATCGCCGACCGCCAGCCTGTCGGAGGGATGCGCTATGCGCGATACGGAAATGCAGTCTATCGATAAAAGGGAAATAATTCCGCAGCCTATATCGACGAATGCGCCGAAGGAATCAAGATGAGTTACGCGCGAAGCGATTATATCGCCGGGAATCATATCCGCAAGGTATGCGGAAAAGCATTCCTTCTGCGCCTCGCGGCGGGATAAAACGGCAATTTCCTTGCCGTCCTCTTTTTCAAATCCCAATACCTTAAAGCATACGGGCTTGCCGACCCTTGTTATAACGGCAATGTCCTTGACCTGCTTTTCGTCTGCCGCCAACAGCGCCTCGCTTTTTTCAATTATTCCCGTCATTCCGTAAAGGTCTATATGAAGTCTCATATCGCTGTCGCAAAGCATTGCGGTTGCCTCGAGAATCCTTCCTTCGTTCATAGCGCGCTCGAGTCCGGATTTTGTCGAAATGTATTCGCGGTTGTCCTTTGTACCGAATAAAGCCCCCTCGGGAGCGTATGTATTAATCATTACTATAAACTGCCTTTCTGCGAAAGGCATCGACGGGGTTATGAAACCGAG
>CAYVLG010000062.1:0-6574 GCA_964452345.1 uncultured Lachnospiraceae bacterium | reverse complement strand
GCGCGCAAGACTCCGACTCTTGAGGTCGCAGGTTCGAATCCTGTCGGGTAGGCCATCACAGGGCGGGAAACCACGCTCAAATAAAAAGCCTTGTTTATTCAAGGCTTTTTATTTTAAAAAACTCAGCGTTACGTTAAAGGAGGGCATTATGCAAAAATACGATGTTGCGGCATATGTGTGGCCCGCATACACGGGCGACGAACCGCGTGCAAAAATGTTTTGGCAGGAAGGAATCGGAGAATGGCAGACGGTAAAAACCGCGTCTCCGAAGTTTGACGGACACAATTGGCCGAGAAAGCCTCTTTGGGGTTATGTGAATGAAGCCGATCCCAACGTTATGCAAATGGAAATAGACGAAGCGGTAAGACATGGAGTAAACGTTTTTATATACGATTGGTATTGGTTCGACCGCCGCCCTTTTCTCGAAAACTGCTTGAATAACGGATTTCTCGGTTCGCCGAACAATAAAAATATGAAATTTTATTTAATGTGGGCGAATCATGACGCAAATCATCTTTGGAACAAAGCTTTATCAGACTCCGATGTCGGAAAAACGGTTATATGGCAGGGCGGTATCGAACGTGAAGCCTTTGAAAAAATGTGCGACCGAATAATCGATAAATATTTCAGACTCGATAATTATTACCGTATCGGTGACTGTCCTGTTTTTATGATATACGAATTGTCAACGCTTATTAACGGGCTCAGCAGTATTGAAAATACCAAATCAGCCCTTGCTTGGTTCAGGCAAAGAGTCGTAGAAAAGGGATTCAAAGGGGTACACATTCAAATAACGGTACGGGACGGAATATCAGATCTATCCGGGATCGACAGCTCCGAAGCTATCGATTTTTCAAGCGTTATTGACACATTAAATATAAATTCCGTCACACACTATCAATTCTGCCATATTACGGATATAAACAGAGACTACAGGGATGTTCTTGAAGATGTAAAAGAAATATGGGAAAATGCAGAAAATACTTATAAAGTTCCGTATTATGCTCACGTTTCGGTCGGCTGGGACAATAACCCGCGTTTCAGAGAATTACATCCGCGTATTCTGAAAAACAATACACCCGAAAATTTCGAGATTGCACTGCGTGCCGCAAAAGAGTATACAGATCGCATTCTCGAAAAAGCTCCCGACCGTCCCTCACTGATAACGGTAAATTCATGGAACGAATGGACGGAAGGCTCGTATCTCGAGCCCGACGATACTTATGGTTACGGATATCTCGACGCAATAAAACGCGTATTCGCAAATGAATAATAATTAAAATGCTCACATTAAACCATAAAACAAACATTTAAACAATGTAAGCAATTGACAAAACGGAGCAAGCCTTTAAAGGCATACTCCGTTTTTTATTTTTTGGGGACGGCTATTATCGTTCCTTATTTTTAAATACGATAAGCTTGCTTATAAAATAGTTTGTAACAACTATTATTACCGACGATATAATTTTTGCCAAAAACCGCGACGTAACCGATAGCCCGAAAGCTTCAAACGCACGGTATCCGATTGCGTCAAAAGCCGCTATTGAGCAAAGATTTACGGCTACCTCGAGAAAATATGTAAATACACGTCCTCCCGCAAATTTTAATAGCTGCTTTGCCGTAGACGACGCCCCGCGTTCCGCCTCGGTAAATACCCATTTTTTGTTTGTAACGAACGCAACCGCCACACCCGATATCCACTGAAACGTACTTCCCAAAACGTCAAGCAGCCGTGTAGGCTCTCCGTTTTCGTCGTGAATGAACAGGACACCGACCTTAAGCGTTATATAGCACGCACCGAGAGATATAACCGTAGTTATAACTCCGAACAGCAAATACAGGATTATTTCCCTGTGCTTACCGCAAAATAATTTTATTTTTTTCACCGTATTTTCCTATTTTTTTATTTTTTCCCAATATTGCCGAGCGGCGTCCTCAAGCTTGTTTGCACCGTACATATAATAATGTTTGTCCTTTATATCGTCGGGAAGATACTGCTGCTCCACATAATGATTCGGATAGCCGTGCGGATATTTATAGCCCTTAAAAAGCGGGCTCTGCAAATGAGTCGGCACAACCCTGCCAAAACCTTTTTCAACGTCGCTCAATGCGGCAAATACGGCGTCGTGAGCCGAATTGGATTTAGGAGACGTTGCAAGCAGAACCGCTGCGTTTGCAAGCGGTATCGCCGCCTCGGGCATTCCGAGCTCTTTTGCGGATTCACAGCACGCTCTCGTCACGACAGCCGCCGTCGGATAAGCAAGCCCTATATCCTCGCTTGCAATTACCTGCAAGCGACGGCACACGGAAACCAGTTCTCCGAGCGATAACAGCTTTGCAAGGTAAAATACCGCGGCGTCTGCGTCCGAGCCTCTTATGGACTTTTGGAGGCACGAGAGAAGGTCATAATGCGTATCGTCGTCAAAATTTCCGATACGGACGTTCAAACTGTCAACCGTATCCGATGTTATTTTGCCGTCGGCGACAAAATACGCGTTTTCAGTAAGCACAACCGCGTGCCTGACGTCTCCCGACGTACTCCTTGCTATATACGTAAGCGCGTCGCCGTCAATCGTCTTGTTCTCTCCCGTTTCCGCGTTCAGGTAATCTATTGCACGTTTAACGGCAACAGCGCACGCCTCGGGCGGTACGGGCTTGAATTCAAACAGAGACGAACGGGAAATTACCGCGTTGTAAACGCAAAAATGCGGGTTTTCCGTTGTCGAGGCAATAAGGGTTACTCTTCCGTCCTCTATATATTCGAGCAAAGCCTGCTGCTGTTTTTTATTGAAATACTGTATTTCGTCGATATATAAAAGTATCCCGCCTGCCGAAAATATATTCGCAGTACCCGCAAGAATCTCTTTTACGTCGTTCAGGCTTGCCGTAGTCGCGTTTAATCTGTGGAACACCATGCCGGATTTACGTGCGATTATTTCCGCCGCGGTGGTTTTTCCCGTACCGGGAGGACCGTAAAAAATCATATTGTTAATTCTGCCCGACGCAAGCATTTTTCGAACAACGCCCTTTTCTCCGAACAAATGCTCCTGTCCGACCATATCATCGAGGCTTTTAGGTCTCAATGCCTCCGTAACTCTTATATTATTCATAACGTCAAGCCTCTTTCAGGCAATATTTTTTGCCGACAGTGAGTCGAGGCTTCCCGCAAAGCCGTCTATGAGCGACAAAATATACGGAAGAGCGGCGGTTACGGCAATAAATACAAAAACCATTATAACCGTGAATATAACCGCACCAAACCACGTCGAGCCTTTCTTATCGAATTTAGACTCTGCGGTGTATTTCAATTTCTCCGGAATAAAAAATGAATCCTCATATATATTTATTTTGTATGAAGTTTCCTTGAATTTAGGAGCCTTTTTGTTTTTCAGTCGCATTTCCTCATACTCCGAGCGCTTTTTTTGCTGCTCACTTTCAAATTCAAGCTCTTCTCTGCATTTTACGACTCTGCGCAAATTCGTGCTTTTGCGCAAAGCATGCCTGATTATAAAATTATCCGCATAACCGAGTTCTTCAAGCGTAAGAGCGGATTCCGAAGAAAACGCCTGCTTTTCGATAAGCTTTCTTGCAGCTCCGCCGAGCACTCTTTTGTTGAATACGGCGGCAAATCCGGCTGCACAAAAGCCTATACACAATCCGAGAATTATAATTCGTATGGAAAAAAGATCGTTTGAATTAAGATTAAGATTTTCGTAATACTCAGATGGCTTCAGGCAGGTTTCGTAAAACAAGCTCCACAGCTCTTTTATAAACGACTGTTCACCGTCGGCAGTCACCGTAAGCATTCCAATAATACTCATCATTTTTCTCCCTTCTTGCTTTAATACGCATTATGCCGCTTTTTTTGAAAAAAGCGGCATAATCTACTTCTGTTTTACTTCTTTATGACGTCAACGCCGATATATTTTCTGAGTGCCTCGGGAACGACAACAGAGCCGTCGGCAAGCTGATTCTGCTCAACGAGCGCAGGAAGCACGCGGCTTGTTGCAAGACCGGAGCCGTTAAGCGTGTGCATAAACTCTACCTTGCCGTTTTCGCGTCTTACCCGCATCATTCCGCGCCTTGCCTGATAATCGCGTGCATTGGATACGGAGGAAACCTCTTTATAGCCGTCCATTGAAGGAATATTTATCTCTATATCGTAGGTTCTCGCCATCGACGCCGAGCAATCCTCTGCGGCAAGCTTTACGGTTCTAAAGTGGAAGCCAAGTCCCTTAACGAGATTTTCCGCCTTCATAACAAGCTCTTCAAACGCCTCGTCACTCTTTTCGGGAAGCGTATACTGGAACATTTCAACCTTATTAAACTGATGTCCTCTTACCATTCCGCGTTCGTCGGAACGGTAGGAGCCCGCCTCACGGCGGAAGCACGGAGTATAGCTTACAAGCTTCTTCGGAAGATCTGCCTCGGTGAGAATTTCATTTCTGTAAAGAGAAGCAAGAGCCGCTTCGGCGGTAGGAAGCATATAGCGGCTTCGGTTATCCGTGGGATTTTCTATCTTGTATACCTCGTCTGCAAACTTCGGAAACTGTCCCGCCGTAACTCCGCATTCGTATTCAAGCATATGAGGCGGCAAAATCAATTCGTAGCCGTCGGCAAGGTGCGTATCTATGAAATAATTAAGCAATGCCCATTCAAGTCTCGCACCCATTCCTCTGTATATCCAAAAGCCAGAGCCCGAAAGCTTCGTACCTCTGTCGTAATCTATTAATCCAAGATTCGTACAAAGGTCAACGTGATTTTTCGGCTCAAAATCAAATTTTTTAGGTTCTCCGAAATAGCGGAGCGGCTGATTGTTTTCCTTGCCGCCGGGAAGCAAATCATCATCGGGCAGATTGGGAAGTCCGAGCATAACCGAGGTGAGCTGTACCTCTATTTCCTTAAGCTCTTCGTCGATGGCCTTTGTCTTTGCTCCCATTTCTTTCATTTGAGCAAATATAGCCGATACATCCTTTCCCTCCTTCTTATATTGAGGGATAAGCTTGTTGACCTTATTTTGCTCCGACTTTATTGCCTCTGTTTCGGAAATAAGGCTTCTCCTTTTTGTATCCAAATCAAGTATCTGGGCTATTTCTTCTTTGGCGTCCTTGCCTTTTTTTGCAAGTCTTGCAAGCACTTCATCGGGATTTTCTTTAATGTATTTAATGTCAAGCATTTTATTTTACCTCTTTTAATAATCGTAATTGGAAATATTTGTAAATTTATGTTTTATTTTGTCTCTTCGCTAAATATTTCACCGCCGCACAGTGAAATAAGCAATGCTTCAAGATCCTCATCATCGCTATACGACAATTCGAGAACCTTTTTGCGGCTCGATCTTGATATTCTTACCTTTCTTCCGAGAGTCGACATGGCTCTGTGTTCAAGTTCTTTCATATGAGCCTTGATTTGCGGATGAACCTTTTCTTCCTCCGGTTCTTCTTTCGAAGCGTTTATACGCTGAACCATTGCTTCAACGTCACGTACCGATAATTGACGTTCAACTGCTTTATTTGCGCATTCAAGCATAAGTTCTTCGCTGTCAAGTCCAAGCAAAGCGCGCGCATGTCCTGCGGATATCGTTCCTTCGCGAAGCATATCAAGTACTTCAACCGGCAAATCAAGAAGCCTCAGCATATTTGCAACCGCAGGACGGCTTTTTCCGACCTGCTTTGCAACCTGATCCTGTGTCAATCCGAATTTATCAATTAAAGCACCGTATCCCATAGCCTCTTCAACGGGATTCAAGTCCTCTCGCTGTATATTTTCAATAAGAGCAACCTGAGCCGCCTTCAGTTCGTCTCCGTCAAATATTACGGCGGGAATTTCAGTCAATCCTGCCATTTTTGAGGCTCTCCAACGACGTTCTCCGGCAATTATTTCATAAGTACCTTCCGACACTGGATTTGCTCTTACTATTATAGGCTGAAGTACTCCGTAAGCCGCAATAGAATCCGCAAGTACCTCAAGAGCTTCCTTTTCAAAAGTTTTTCTCGGCTGGTCATGACGCGGCTCTATATCGGAAATTCTTATATTTTCAGCCGCTCCCTTTTGCGCTTCAAGTATATTATCGTCAAAAATAGAGTAAAAATCTCTTCCGAGACCTCCTGTTTTTTTAGCCATTACCTATCACCTCTCACTCGTTATTTTTTAAAATTGGATTTTACGCTTTTTGTACGAGGCTTGGTATCGTAAAGCGGTTTTGGAGTTGTATCGTACAAGCTTGTAATCGGAGTCGTATTTTTTTGATTATCCTTAACCTCTCCTCTGACTTCGACCAGCGGTTTTCCTTTGTTTTCCCGCAACGACATCGTATTATCGTTTAAAAGCTCATCGAGACCTCTTCCGAGTCCTGACGGTTTCTTCGACATTTTTATTTCTCCTTATATTCTTGATACTATTTCTTTTGCTACCTCTAAGTATTCCTTTGCACCCTTTGAATTTTTATCGTGATAAAATACGGGTTTTCCAAAGCTCGGTGCCTCCGACAGCTTAACGTTTCTTGAAATTTTCGTTTCAAAAAGCTTATCGTCATAGTGTTTTTTAAGCTCATTTATTACCTGCATAGACAAAA
>CAYVLG010000061.1:0-6659 GCA_964452345.1 uncultured Lachnospiraceae bacterium | reverse complement strand
CGAATTTTGAAAACGAGCCGATTATCTGCTCCATGCTTTTGAAATAGTCCACGTGCTCCATTTCTATATTCAAAAGCACCGCAATATTCGGATTGAAATCGAGGAAGGAATCCATATATTCGCACGCCTCGAACACAAAAATTCCGCTGTTGCCGAGGCAGTACGCCCCGTTCATGCTCGGCAGTTCCGCGCCAGACAGCACAGTCGGTGAATATCCGCCCTTTATAAATATTTCGGCGCACATTGAGGTGCACGTGCTTTTTCCGTGCATTCCCGATATTCCCGCACGCAGTGAATATCTCATCATTATATATCCGAGATAATCCGCTCTTGAAATACACGGCTTTCCCGCCTTAAGCGCATAACGGTATTCGGGATTGTCGGGAGCTATGGCAACCGTATACACAAAGGCGTCGTAATCACGCGCATTTTTTTCATCGTGCGTGTAGTTTACGCAAATGCCAGCCTCTTCAAGCCGTTTTGTCAGCTCCGTTTCCGTTCGGTCGGAGCCTCCCGCGACAAATCCGAGGCTGTGCGTTATATGAGCAAGCGAGGACATATTTATCCCGCCTATGCCTATAAAATATATACTTTTGCATGCCTTGAGCAGCTCCGCTATCCGCTCTGCTCCGAAATGTGTGTTTTCAACGGACATAAAAAATCCCGCCTCTCGATATATTTTTGGGGTTGAACAAAGCTTTCAACAAAAATTCATAATAATCACGCGACATTTCACAAAAAAAACTCAAAATCGTTGTATAACTGTCAAATTTATTCTGTATAATATATTCATAAACAAAAAAATAATTGCAAAAAATATACATCGGAGGATAAAAAATGCAAATCACAGACATCAAAATCAGGAAAGTTTTTGAAGAAGGACCCATGAAGGCAGTTGTTTCCGTTACGTTCGACAATCAGCTTGCAGTTCACGACGTCAAGGTCATATATGCCCGCGACAAGTTTTTCATAGTAATGCCGAGCAGAAAGAACCCCGACGGAACCTACCGCGACATCGTACATCCAATCAATGCGGAATTCAGAGCAATTCTCGAGGAAAAGGTCATCTCCGCATATCACGAGGAATGCGAGGCTCTCAAGAACGCCCCCGCTTCCGAGGACGAGGCTTATTGATTAAAGCCTTACGCCATTCAATGCGCACCGAATTTCGGTGCGCATTGTTTTTTGCAAAAAAGCATTCGGTATCAGGAAAGATATCCGTGCGACAGCAGAGCCTGTCCCCGCCTGATTTCTATAACTCCGAAGGACGGCTCGGCACCCCGCGGCTCTCCGAGGCTCCCCGGATTGAACACGTAAATCGGCTTTTTCAGCAGCTCTCCGCCCACGGTGCTCCCGTCCGAAAAATATTGCTCCCGCGCAATATGCGTATGTCCGTAAAGCGCGATGTCCGCGCCGAGAGCCGCCGCATGTGCCGCAAGAACCTCGGTTCCCGACTTGACGGAATACTTATGTCCATGCGTTATAAATATTTTCACTCCGTCGAATATAAGCGTCCGCTCATACGGATATTCTCCGCACGCGGTCTGAAAATCGCAGTTTCCGCGAACGCCGACAAATCCGCATGCATCATCAAAATCGTTTAATC
Organism: uncultured Lachnospiraceae bacterium; assembly: GCA_964452345.1. Taxonomy (GTDB): domain Bacteria; phylum Bacillota; class Clostridia; order Oscillospirales; family CAG-272; genus HGM12713. Next base: position 5,053 of record CAYVLG010000061.1, on the reverse strand, counting down.
CGTCGCCGAGAAAAAGCAGTGCGTCATATCGCGTATGGCGCGAAAGAACCTCGGCAATGCGGTCACGCCTGCCGTGCGTATCCGATATAACTATAAGCTTCACGGCACCAAAGCCTCCGCCGTGTCGGAAACGCGCCCGAGCCCTGCTCCGCGAGGTACAAGGAATCGCAAAGCACCATTCACGCAGGAGAGACGCAGATGTTCGGCGGATATTATCTCGCCGTCGACGCTGACGCTCGTCGGAGCGTCAAAGCTAAGCTCGCAGTCCTCGGAGAAGGCTTCGCAAAGTATATCCGAATGACTTCCGTCAAGGTGCGTTCCCTTTTTATAGCTTCCGACGATTCTCAAAAACTTCAGTCTCGGAAGGTCGTCGACAAACAGCGCGTTTATTGTTCCGCCGCAAAGCGAAGCGTTCGGATTCGATTTAAATCCTCCGCCGCAAAAGCTTCCGTTTGCAAAGGTGGCAAGAAGGAGCTTTTTAGCTTCACTTTTACCGCCGTCCGAGGCTATGTCAAACCTCGCGCCGGGCTTTTTTATGAGCGTGCAGACAAGACCGCATATGTATGCCAGCTTTGACGGAACAAAAGCCTTTCTCTTTATCTCCGAGGTTTTTACCACTACCTGACAGTCAAAGCCTATATTTACCATATTTATCGCATACGTGCCGTTGCAGTCGATAAGGTCTATATCAAGACAGCTCGCGTCAAGCTGTGCCTCCACATCGGAAAACAGCTCGGAGCCTTCAAAATTTCTGACAAAATCGTTTCCCGTACCGACGGGAATAACGCCGAGCGACAGCCCCGAACGGTCGGCAACGCGCATAATGCCGTTAACTGCCTCGCAGAGCGTGCCGTCGCCGCCGCAGGCATAAAAATTTATCCGCTCGCCTCGGTTCGTCCCGCAAAAGCGCGGAATATATTCGACTGCGTCGCCGACGCCTTCGGTATAATAAACCGTTGCGTCAATTCCGCGCTCCGCGCAAATATTTTTTATACGCTGCTCAAGCTCGGACTTGTTGTCCGACTTTCCCGCCTTGGGATTTATTATAAAGCAATATTTCATAGCTCCTCCGCATAATCGGAATACTTCGGACACTCCGAGCATAATTTTTAATACAAGAAAACATACAATAATTATATCACAAAACTTGCGTTTTGTCTACCGCCAATTATAACCTTTTGTCAAATTTACAAAAAACGCATATACTTAAAGTGAATAAAATATTTAACGGAGGTCAGATTATGCAAATCGACAGAAAAGCTCTTGAAGGGCTTCTTGCTCTGAACGACAGACAGCTTACGCTTATCATAAACCGTCTTATCGCGGAAAGCGGAATAAATCCCGCCGAATACAATATAGACCCTGCAAGCGTTGCGAGCATTCGCTCCGCGATATCGGGAGCTACGGATGAGGAGCTGAACGGAATAGTTGCCAGGTACGAAGCGGAAAAGAAGGCGAAAGGCGGCAAAAAATGAGCGATACGGAAAAGGCTGTCGGAGAGGAGCCGAACGTTCCGAACGCGGACGGCATATCCGAGGCGGTAAACAAGCTGATGGCACACCCCGAGCTTATTTCAGCGGTCGCCTCCGCGCTCGGAGGAATGCAGGGCGGCGCCCCTTCCCCTCCGCCGACCGAACGAACTGCGGACACCGAAGAAACCGTGCAAAGCTCTCCGACAGTCTCCGCCGCTCCCGATATACAGGCGTCGTTATCCCCGCTTTTGTCAAAGCTTACGTCTCAATCGGGCGGAGTCTTCCGTCACGAGGCACTGCTGTGCGCGCTGAAGCCGTACTTAAGCCCGTCAAGAAAAGAGGCCATAGAATATATTATAAAAATATCGAAAATGTCAAATCTCGTAAAGGGACTTAAATAAGGAGGCAGAATGTACTCACGTCAATCGGACAGAAGCATAAGGATTCCTCACAATTACGGCGGAAATTTTTTCAGGGAGAGCGCGCAGACACCGACTCCCGTCGAGGACCGCACGCGCCGACGTCCGAATACCTTCGGGCAAGCCGCAAACGGTAATTCCGCGACAGACGGGCTCGGAGCGAATAACGGCGAAAAATCCGTATACGAAACTGCCGAGAGCGAAAAAGACGGGAGCGCGGAGGCTGCCGTAAGCACCGAAGAGGTGCACGCAGGCGAACCGATTCTCTCTCCCTTCGGTGTTCTCGGAACGGAGGAGATTTTGCTTATAGCTCTCGCGCTTATAATTTTTCAAAGCGGAAAAGAGCCCGAGCTGGCGCTTATATTATTGGCGCTTCTGTTTATAAATTAATGCGGAATTGCCGCGAGCCGATAAAAAGCCAAGGCCGAACGTCAGCGGTCTTGGCTTTTCCGTTTTCAACGGAAATTTATCCTTTTTGCTTTCTTATATCGACGCCTTTAAAATACATCGGCGTGTATTCTCCCAAAATACGGCTTGAAATACGCTCGCTGTAAACCGAAAGTATCTCCGACGGCATTAAATTCGTATTGATAATGGTACAGCGTTTGTTGTTGATTCTCGTATTTATGACGTCATACAGGTATGAATTAGTAAATTTATTTATTATTTCCGTTCCGAGGTCGTCGATAATAAGCAAATCGGACTCATAGTATCTGTCGACGTCGTTGTTTTTTCTGTGCGCTCCGCTGCCGAACCGCTCCGCTTCAAAATCTCCGAGCATACTTACTGCGCCGACGTACAGCACGTCGTATCCGCGCTCTATAACGGTTTGCGCCGCGGCGGTAGACAAATGCGTTTTTCCGAGCCCCGTCGACCCTATCATAATATAATTTTCGTATGTTTTGTCGGAAAAGCCTTCGGAAAAGCTCTTAAGCATACCGACGTACCCTTTTACCTTGTTTCTGATTTCTTCTCCGTAATAGCGGTATTCGAAATTATCAAAGGTCTGCGTTCCTATAAGCGCGCCGAGACCCGACGAGGAATATGCCTCCTTGACGAGTGCTCTTTTCATACAGTCGCACATCGACGTATTCAAAAATCCCGTATCTCCGCATCGCTCGCATTCATAATGCACATCCGTATAGTCCTCGGGATATCCGCCTGAACGCAAAAGCTCTCCGCGCTTTTTCAAAAGACCGTTGTTTCTCGCCTCAAGCTTGGCTATTTCCGCGGAGGTATTTTTTGTTCCCGAGCTTATGACCGCCATTATGTCCATACCCGTATGCGAAAGCAGGTCGTCTATTTTCTTTACCTCGGGAATAAGCAGATGAATTTCGTCACGCCTCGCGTCGGCGGTACTGCGCGCCGAGAGGTATTTGTCCTCAAACTGCTTCCTTATTTTTATGTAATCAGTTCTGTTATAGCTCACTTTTATAATCCTTTCAGCCTCAATTTCCGAAATGTTTGTTGAGCTTCGCCTCAAACCAATCGTCTACGTCCTTGCCCTTTTCCGTTTTCTCGGGCGACCTTGCGGGTACCGTGCGTAAGCGCGTGTGCTCCGAATTCTTCGCCTTATCTTTTTCGGCGGCGATAAAGCCGTCTATTTCTTCAACCGTTTTCAAGCCGTTTTCATGCCAATTTTTCAATATTTTGTCGGTATACTTCGGAACCGGAGACTGAATCGTATCCACCGTCAATTCGTATGCCTTTTTTATTACGTCAAAGTCAAAGCCGTATTTCTCCGTCCACGCCGCAAAATAGTTTTTTTCCGCCGTTGTCAGGGTACGGCCGCCGAAGCCGTAAAGAGAGCGTATTTTTTCGATTGCGCTGCTGCGCCTTTTCAGCTCGTCTATTCTTAAATATACGGAATCGGTTGCCGTTATTCCCTCGTCCAAAAAGGTCAGCGCGATTTTTTCGGCATAGGACAGGCTTTTTTTGCCGAGGTACACGGCATAGTCGACAATGGCGAGCACGGCTTCCTTTTCAAAGCCGAAGCCGTTTACCATATTGACTATTCTTTCTATTTCATTTTTATTGAACATAGGCTTGCCGACAGCCTTTTGTACCTCGTCGATAAAGTCCGTACCGATGTCCTGCTCTATAACCGCGACAAGCTCGTCGTTTGAATATTTTTTCGCCGCATATGCAGGAGCAATAACGCTCTGCGGCTCGGTTTCTGCCGACGGCACCGTCTTTTCCGCACGCTTTGACGTCGATATAACACCCGCGCCCTTCCAAAACTTAAGCGAAGCGGTTACATCGGCTTCATCGAAACGTCCAAGCTCCGATACGGCGTCCGCGCTTATCTTGCCGTCTCCGTCGGCAGTAAGCAAAATCGCGCCGAGTATGGCAAAATCCGTATCGTCCGCACTTAAAGCGATTTCCTTAACGTTTCTGTTCGGTTTACCGCAAATATAAAATTCTGCTGACCTACCCATTTTCTTTACCGTCGTCCCGATACATTTGCTGAGCCACCTCATAGCACAGCGTCATAAGCGAATCTCCGATATGTACGTTTTCCACCACAACATCGGAATGCTCGGTCTCTATTTCCTTACCCGTAAAATTCCAAATTCCCTTAACGCCGGTAGCAACAAGGCGGGAAGCTACGTCGGCGGCATATTCTTTGGGTAACGTCAAAATTGCTATATCGACCGAATATTTTACAAGCTTTTCCTCAAGCAGCTTCATATCGTAGACCTTGACGTTACCGATTTTCTTTCCTATTATTGAGTTTGAAACGTCGAACATCGCAACGACGTCAACACCGCGCTTTTCAAACATCGGACTGCGTACAAGTGCAGTGCCGAGGTTTCCCGCACCGATTACGGCGGCGCGGAAGCCGCAACCTACACCGAGGATTTCGCATATTTTCGTATAGAGGTAATTTACGTTATAGCCGTAGCCCTGCTGACCGAACCCGCCGAAGCAGTTCAAATCCTGTCTTATCTGCGATGCCGTGACGTTCATCATACGCGAAAGCTCTGCCGAACTTACGCGCGTTTTTCCCATTCTTATTATCTCGCGGAGATACCTGAAATATCTGGGAAGGCGTTTTATAACGGCGGGAGATACCTCCGGTCGAAAGCTGTTTTTGCTTATTATTTTTTCTATATTGTCTTCGTTGAGTATATCGGCTGTATTCTGTTCGTTCTTTTCGCT
>CAYVLG010000060.1:5719-6859 GCA_964452345.1 uncultured Lachnospiraceae bacterium | reverse complement strand
CGTCGCCCGAAGTTGACGAGGAGGCGAAGATATAGCGCGACGCGTCGGCGCCTATTACGTCTGCCGCTTCGTCAAAGCGTATCATAAAGCCCGTCTTGGAGAACTTGCTTCCGTCCTCGGATACGACGACGCCGTGCGTGCTGACTCTCTCATACGGCGGCTCGTCTACAAGCACGGTACTCATAAACAGCATTGAGTAGAACCAGAGGCGGATCTGCTCCTTCATTTCAAGAACGTGCTCTGCGGGGAAATACTGCTTCCAATAATCCTTGTCGGAAAAATATTTAAGCGTGGAGAAGGGAACTATACCCGCGTCAAGCCATACGTCGCCGACCTGCGGTATTCTCGTAACGGCGTTTCCGCAGTGAGGACACTTTATTTTAACCTCATCTATCCACGGGCGGTGGAGATGTGGGATTGCATCTGCCTTTGATTTATCTGTTGCAAGCTCGTACAGCTCCGCCTTTGAGCCGACGACCGTCAGCTCTCCGCATTCTTCGCATTTATAGAAGGGAAGGGGGAGTCCGTAGAAGCGTTTGCGGGAAATGTTCCAATCGGACATATTTTCGAGCCAGTCGAGCATTCTCTTGCCCTGATACGGCGGCTCCCAGCGTACCTTGTTGGCATTGGCAATAAGGCGCGGACGAAGCTCGTCGACGGCGATTGCCCATTCCTTTACGAGGCGGAACAGTATCTCGTGCTTGCATCTCCAGCAAACGGGATAGCTGTGCTTATATTTATGCGTGTAGAACAGCTTGCCTCTCTTTTTCAGCTCCTCGAAAACGAGCTGTCTGCTCTCCTGTGCGTCGACTCCCGTCAAAAAGCCGAAGCCCTGATAGAATACGCCGTATTCGTCGATCGGTATTATTCTCGGCAGTCCGAGGGATTCTCCGAGCTCAAAGTCCTCCGCACCGCAGCCGGGAGCGATATGAACGACTCCGCAGCCTTCGGTTTCGTCGACCTCGTCCCAAAGAACTATTTTGTGAGCAAAATTCTGTTCTTCCATTTCGGGGAAGCAGGTTTCGTATTCGAGACCCTCAAGCTCCGCTCCCTTCATTTCAGCCAAGAGCGTAACTCCGTCCTTGCCCTCGAACTTCTGCTTGTAGTAGTTCATCGAGGTTATATAGTTGTGCTCCTCGC
>CAYVLG010000060.1:0-5709 GCA_964452345.1 uncultured Lachnospiraceae bacterium | reverse complement strand
GCCCTCAACGTGCAGGCGGACGTAGGTCATTTCCGCATTTACCGCGAGTGCGACGTTTGCGGAGAGCGTCCAGGGGGTCGTTGTCCAAACGAGAATATAATCGTCGGTGTTCTTTACGGGAAGCTTGAAGAATACCGCCTCGTGCTCGATTTCCTTGTACGAGCCCGTCATTTCGTGTTCGGAAAGAGACGTTCCGCAGCGCGAGCACCAGGGCATAGGCTTGTAAACCTCTTTTATCCAGCCGCCCTCGTGGCACTTTTTTAGGAATGCCCAGATTCCCGTTATGTTTTCGTCCGTATACGTGTAGTAGGAGTTATCCCAATCCATCCACTGACCGAGACGTTCGGACTGCTCCGTGATGACGCCCGAAAACTTTTTAACACGCTCTATACACTTGTCCGTGAACTTGTCGAGACCGTATGCCTCGATGTCGTGCTTTGTTTTGAAGCCGAGTTCCTTTTCGACCTCAACCTCGACCCAAAGTCCCTGTGAGTCGAATCCGTTGCGGTAGTGTGTGTCACAGCCCTTCATCGCGTGATATTTGATAAAGGTGTCCTTGAGCGTTCTTCCCCATACGTGGTGTATTCCCATAGGGTTGTTCGCGGTTATGGGACCGTCGATAAAGCGATATTTGGGACCGTTTTCGTTTTTCTTTTTCAGCTTTTTGAAGCAGTCGTTTTCCTTCCAAAAGGAGATAATTTCCTTTTCGTTGTCAACAAAGGAATATTTGACGTCGAATTTTTCCTGCATTTATATATTTTCCTTTCGTAAAATAAGCCTTACAAATTTTCATACAATAATAATTATAGCATAATACTTTGTGATTGTCAATATTTTACGGCAAAAAAGCTGTCACTCCGCCTCCTCCGCCGCCCGTCTCTGAAGCTTTTCCATACGGAGCCAATTTGTGAAGCCGTAAATATCGTTTGCGAGGAATGTGACGAAGCAGATTATCATCGGAATTGCGGAAGGGTCGGACGCGGCGGCGATCGACCAAAGGACTATAAGCACGATGTCGTTTAGCGCGTATGCGGCGGCGTAATATGGACTGCGAAGAAGAGTAAGCGACGAGGCGGCAAAGCTGGTTGCAACCGATACCGTGCTGAAGATCAGACTCGACGTGCCGAGCGCGCGGAGCAGAAAATAAAAGGCGAAAGTTACTGCGGCGGTAAGCACGGCAAGCAGTACGAATGTAAGCTTTGACGGGTGCCCCACGCGCACCGTTCCCTCGGAGTATGGGTGCCGTATCCACTGAACGGTGGAAAAGCAGGCGATTCCGCCCGACATAAACAGATAGGTTATCACCTCTCCGTAATATGCCTGTTTAAAGGACACTATCGCATACAGAACGGCAAATACTATTATCAGCATTTGACCGAGCACATTGCCTTTTGCGGTAAATATAAGCGCGGTTGCGCCGACGAGAGTTGCGGCAAGCACCGTGAAATCGGAACGGTCGCCCAAAAAGAACGATAGAATAAGAACCGCGGTAGATACCGCCCAAAGTATTTTTTCAAAAACGGTAAGTGAAAGAAGAGAGCGTTTGATTGATTTTAAAAAATTCATTTTTTCCTCCAAAAAAGGCATTCGCGGCGTATCTTCCGAGACCTAACGATACGCGACGAATGCCTTTTCAACATTCTTCTGCCCGGTGGCAGATTATATTTTTATTATTTGTTTACTTGCAGATTTCGTATGCCATCTTGTAAAGTGCGGCGATTTCCTTTGTGCGCTTGTCGCGGATGACCTTCATGGCGTCGATTTCCTCGGCGGAGAACTTTTCGAGGTCTCCGTCCTTGAGCTTATTCTTGTACATACGGTCGGTCGTCAGTGCGAACAGAATGTCAAGGTCCGTGATTTCGCCGTCATCCTCTACAACGACGCGGTTGCTCTTGCCTGCGAGCAGAAGCTCGACGGCGGCAACACCCATTTTGGTTGCGGTAAGTCTGTCGCGGAGCGTCGGAGAACCGCCTCTGACGACGTGTGCGAGACGTGCGAACTTGGTTTCAACGCCCGTCTGCTCCTCGATTTTTCCGCGGAGAACCTCGCCGTAGGGAACCTTGCTGCCGTTTCCGTCGTCGACGAATACGCCTTCGCTGACTACAACTATCATTCCGCGCTTGCCTGCAGCCTTTGCGCTCTTAATTTTTTCGATTGCTTCTTCCTCGTTGAAGGGAATTTCGGGAATGCAGACCGCTACCGCACCGGAGGCGATACCCGTCATAAGCGCGATCTGACCGCAGTCGCGTCCCATAACCTCGACGACGTCGCAGCGCGCGTGGGATTCGCAGGTGTCGCGGAGTCTGTCGACTGCCTCGAGAACCGTGTTCATCGCCGTATCAAATCCGACGGTGTAGTCGGTTGCGGTTATATCGTTGTCTATGGTGCCCGTAACTCCGATTGCGGGAATACCGCGGAGAGTAAGGTCGGTGGCTCCTCTGAAAGTTCCGTCGCCGCCGATTGCGACAACGGCGTCTATATTGTACTTTTTGCAGGTATCGACAGCCTTCTGCATACCCTCCTCGGTCTCGAATTCCTTACATCTGTTGGAGTAAAGAATCGTACCGCCGTGAGTGATGATATTCGATACGGCACCCGTCGTAAGCGGAATGATATTTTCGTTTATAAGTCCGCTGTATCCGCCGATGATACCCATTACCTCAACGCCCTGCTCGAGCGCCTTGCGAGTTATTGCTCTGATTGCCGCGTTCATACCGGGAGCGTCTCCGCCCGATGTAAGCACGCCTATTCTTCTGAATTTTTGCATATGCCGTTCCTTTCGGATGTTAATATTGTTATTTTGTAATGTTTATTTATACTATTATAAAGCAATGTGCGAAAAATGTCAATGCTTTTTTTTGGAATTTTCAATTTTTAAAGGTTTGTTAATTTATTGTCAATATGTCTGTGCCGTTTGCCGCGTTCAGTGCCATTGCGATTGCGTTCGACGCACTCACGGTACGTATATATTCACGGCTTCTTGCGGAGGAGAGAGACAGCTTACGGTATTCTTCTCCCTTCTGCGTGGAAAGACCTATAAATACCGTGCCGACGGGCGTTTGTTCCGTGCCTCCCGTCGGTCCCGCCAATCCCGTTGCGGACACGGCGATATCCGTGCCCAGGCGTATACGTGCCCCGCGAGCCTTTTCCATTGCCGTTTCCTTCGATACCGCGCCGTATTGTTCGAGCGTGCCGTGCGATACGCCGAGCAGTTTTTCCTTTATTTCGTTCGTGTACGTTATACATCCGCCCATAAATACTGCCGAGCTTCCCGAGACTGATGTTATGCGTTCTCCGATAAGTCCGCCCGTGCAGGATTCCGCACAGGACACCGTAAGCTTTTTTTCCGAAAGTTTTTTTACGAGAGCGTTTTCGAGAGACGATACGTCTATGCCGTAAATATACGCTCCGACCTCGCTGTTTTTTATTTTTTCTATTGTTAAATCACAGAGCTCCGACGCCTCGTCTTCGCTGTCCGCGCGCGCCGTAACGCGCAGTCTGACCTCTCCCTCCTTACAGTAAGGCGCGACCGTGGGATTTAGGGAGTTTGTCATTATATCTTTTATTTTCTCCTCAACAGCCGATTCCCCCATACCGAAAATATAAACGTTCTTGCTGACGAGCGCGGAGCTTGAACGTTTTTTAAGATAGGGAACCGCCTTTTCGTCAAAAAGCTTTGTCAGCTCACCGGGAGGTCCCGGAAGCATTATTACGGTTTTATTCTTTTCAGCGTCGCACAGAGCGAGTGCCGGGGCTGTGCCGTAATTGTTTTCGAATACGACCGCTCCGACGGGCATCATCGCTTGCTTTTCGTTGTTTTTTGTCATTATTCTTCCCGTGCGCGCAAAATAATCCTTTATTCTTTCAAGCGAAGGCTTGTGCAGGTAAAGCTCTTTTCCGAAATATGAGGCAACGGTTTCCTTTGTAAGGTCGTCGTAGGTCGGTCCGAGACCGCCGCTGGTTATCACGAGATCGGCGCGCCCGAGAGCGGAGGCGAGAGCCGTTTTCAGCCTTTCGGGATTGTCGCCCACAACGGTATGTCTGTAAACGCCGATACCGAGCTCCGCCAGGCGCCGAGACAGGAAGGCGGCGTTTGTGTTTACTATGTCGCCGAGCAAAAGCTCGGTTCCGACGCAAAGTATTTCCGCGCTTTTTATTTTATTCATATCCGTACCTCCGATTTTATTCGATAAAGGGATAAAGCGTATTAAATTTTCCGCTCTCTGTGTCCGATAGGCGGAAAAATATATCTATCCGATTAATATTATATCCGAAAATTTAACAAATTCGTTTATTGCGTGTAGCTTTTTTGTAAATATTGTTGCTTTTGGAAAAGAAGTGATGTATAATTACCGTAAATCGGCTTTTGGAGGTGCGTTTATGAGAGGGTGCAGGTTATGTCCGAGAGACTGCGGTGCCGACAGGGAGAACGGAGAAAGAGGGCTTTGCGGAGAGGGAGCGGAAATGAGAATATCGCGGATTTCTCTTCACCCCTTCGAGGAGCCTCCCGTCAGCGGCAAACTCGGATCGGGAACGGTATTTTTCTGCGGCTGTTCGCTGAAATGCGTTTTTTGCCAAAATAAAAAAATAAGCAGGGGCGAGGCTCGGGGAACGGAATATTCGCCCGAGGAGCTGGCGCGTGAAATGCTCTTGCTCCGAGACGAAGGAGCCTCTAACATAAACCTCGTGACACCTACTCATTTTGCAGATCGCGTTGCCGAAACGCTGCGCATTGTCAAGCCGAAGCTCGGCATTCCCGTCGTATACAATACCTCGGGCTATGAGCGCGCCGAGACCCTGAAAATGCTTGAGGGGCTTGTTGACATATATATGCCCGATTTCAAATACGCGTCCGCCGAGACGGCGAAAAAATACAGCTCCGCCTCGGATTATCCCGACGTTGCGGCAAAAGCTGCGGCAGAGATGTACCGACAGGTCGGAAAATGCGAATACGCACCCGACGGAACACTGAAGAAGGGCGTGCTTGTGCGCCATCTCGTGCTCCCCGGCTCGCGCAGAGACAGCATTGCCGTGCTTGAAATGCTTGCGCGTACTGTGCCTCCGAGCGATATTCTTATAAGCGTGATGAGTCAGTACACCCCCGATTTTGCTCTTGATACGCCTTTTACCGAGCTTCATAGAAGGGTGACTTCATTTGAATACTCCTCCGTGGTTCGTGTTGCCGAAGAGCTGGGGTTCGACGGCTTTGTACAGTCGAGGCTTTCCGCCGTCAGTGATTATACCCCGAAATTTAAATAAATTTCGTTTTTTTGTTTAAACTCCGTTTATTGCGGCAAAAATATAATTGCCGACAAAGAAATAAATGGAGATTGAAAAATGAGTATAAGACGGGGAGATATATATTATGCCAATCTGAGTCCTGTTATAGGCTCCGAGCAGGGAGGACTGCGGCCCGTGCTGATAATTCAGAACGACGTGGGCAACAAATACAGTCCTACGGTTATAGCGGCGGCGATAACCTCGAGAATGGAGAAAACGAGATTGCCGACGCATATAGACATATATGCGGAGAAGGCGGGACTATCCAGAGACTCTGTAATACTGCTTGAACAAATACGTACACTCGACAAGCGAAGGCTTAAGGAAAAAATGGGACATCTCGACGATACGCTTATGTCCGAGGTAAACACGGCGATAGCGGTAAGCTTCGGTCTCGGTGCACCCGACGTGCATACGGCGGCGATTATG
>CAYVLG010000059.1:0-6871 GCA_964452345.1 uncultured Lachnospiraceae bacterium | reverse complement strand
ACTACCTTCTTGACCTGCTGCATAGTTATAGCCATTCTGGGCTGGAAGCCGAGCGAAAGAACCTTTCCGCTCTTTTTCTCCTCTCTCATAACCTCTACAGCCTCATCAAGCGTTACGGTGAACGGTTTTTCGAGCATTACGTGAACACCCTTGTTGAGAGCATAGATCGCAGGCTCTGCGTGCTGACGGTTATAGGTACAAACCGAAACGGCATCGAGATGAAGGCTCTCGTCGTCGAGCATCTCCTTGTGAGAAGCGTAATGAGTTTTTGCGCCCTCAATTTCATATTTCTTAAAGAAAGCCTCTGCCTTACCGGGGATAAGGTCACAGCCCGCAACGATTTCAACGTCGGGCTGATTTTTGTAAGCTCTCATATGAGCACCTGCAATCCATCCGCATCCGATGATACCTATGCGCATTTTTCTGTTTGCGTCAACGTTGTTGACAGTTGTACGGTCCGTAAAATCGTTCAGACCCTGCATTGACTTGTCTGCCATTGTAAATTCCTCCTGAATTTTATTTTTTATAATCAATATCCGATTGTTTTCAGATATTCTCTGCTCTTTGTTATGCTTTCCATAGGAGTCAGTCCCATAGTAGCCTTATCCTGTTCGACAACCACCCAAGAAGCACCGGACTCTTCGGAGGCTTTAAGTATCTCGGGGAAATTCTGAATTCCGCTTCCGACAGGTCTGAATTCAAAGTTGCCGGGACGCTTCGGAGCGCTCGACTCTATGCCGATAAGCTCGTACATATCTTCGGATTTTTCACCGTAAAAGTCCTTGAGGTGAACGACGGGACATCTGCCCGCATATTTTCTGATGTAGCCAGCGGGATTTTCTCCTCCGACATTTACCCAGCATACGTCAAGCTCCGTCTGAAGAAGCTCCGCGGGTACCTCGTCGTAAAGCACGTCGAGGGCATATTTTCCGTCAATCTTGGCAAATTCGAAATCGTGATTATGATAAAGAAGCGTCATACCCAATTCGTTTGCTTTTTTGCCGAGCATTTTTGCGTTTTCTATAACCTCGGGGAATTTTTCCGTACCGGGGCGGTATTCCGGCGTAAGATACGGAATAACAACGAATTTACAGCCTATTTCGGCATAATCGTTAAGGATATCGGGATTTTCCGTCATATCCAAATACGGTACGTGAGCCGACAGCGGAACAAGTCCGATCTCTCCGCACATTTTAGCAATTTCCGACGGCGTTTGTCCGCAGAGTCCCGCAAATTCCACTCCGTCGTAGCCGATTTCTTTTACTTTTTCCAGCGTTCCGCGGAAATCTTCATTCAAATCATCACGCACGGAATACAGCTGAACCGCAACAGGTAATGCCATAATATAACCTCCGATATTTATTACTGTGATATAATTATAAAGCAAAAAAACTCAAATTTCAAGTCAAATCAATATACATTCAAGACAAATGTTGTCATATTATTCAAACAAGCTCGCAACAGTTGCCGCGACATCCTCCGCAATTTCCTCAACCGTTCCGTACCCGTCGACGATACAGACGTTGTCGGTCTCGCCCAAATCTCTTATTACGGACAAAAATTGCTCTCTTACGCGCGTCAGCGTTTCGGTATTTTCATATATTTCGACACTGTCTCTGCCCCTCGCAATCCGCTCGAGGCTTTGCTCGGGAAGTAGGTCCACATAAATGCAGATGTCGGGTCTGCGTATTTCGGGACAGCGAAGATTCATCGTCTTAACCCATTCGTAATCGGTGGACTGTCCCTGATATGCAAGCGTAGAATAATAGTAACGGTCGCATATTACCGTAATTCCGCGATTCAGCAGTGCCTCTATTCCGTTTTCGGCGTCTCTGTTATGAGCTATTCTGTCCGCCACAAACATAAGAGCCATTTCACATTCGCTTTTTTTAATTTTCCCGCCGAGAGCCTCGCGCAAAAGCTTTCCGCTCGGCAAATCGGTCGGCTCCGCCGTCAGACGCACGCACCGTCCCTCCGCTGAAAGACGCTCCGCCAAAAGGCGTGCCTGCGTTGTCTTTCCCGAACCGTCTATTCCTTCAAATACGATAAATTTCCCTTTTTCCGTCATTTTGTTTCCTCCTTTACACGCACGGTTATTTCTCCGCCCGTCAGCGTAACGCGTGTTCCGTCTTTACGCCGAACAGCAAGACCGCCGTTTTTGTCTATATCCAGCGCCGTCCCCTCATACGTCTCTTCTCCGCACGTAAAGCGTATATCCCGTCCTATCACAACGGAGCGGGAGCGATATTCATTTATGTATTCCGTGCTCCCCGTCATCACACCGACAAAAGCGTCGAACACCGAGGAAATAAGCAAAAGCGCAAGCTGCCGTCTCGTGTCCTCCGTCGCCGCGTCCGTAAGCGATACCGCAATATCGGACAGCCCATCGGGAAATTCACGTGTGCACAGATTTACTCCGACTCCCACGGCAGCAAGCCGTCTGTCTCCTGCGCAAAAGCTCTCCGCAATAATTCCGCATACCTTTTTGCCGCCAACATATATGTCATTCACCCATTTTATACCGCATCGCACGCCGACGGTATTCTCAATCGAGCGTGCGACCGCAACCGCCGCCGCGGACGTTACGTGAGCGACATTCTCGGCGCGCTCGTCCGTAACGTCAAATACAAGCGTCAGATATATTCCCGACGAGGCGGGAGAATAAAAGCTTCTGCCGAGCCTTCCCCTGCCGTTCGTCTGGCAGTTTGCGATTATTACTGCAGGCGTACCGCCGTTTTTGGAAGCATATCTTCTCGCCTCGGCTTGGGTGGAGTCCAAGCTCTCAAAACTCAGCAGCTTCAAGCCTCGTTCTTTCAGCTCCGAAGCGTTTTCTATTCCGAGAAAATCTTTTTTTTCACCGCTCATAATTATCTGTTCCTCCACGTTGCGGGAGAAAACAGAAGAAGCATCGGGAACAGCTCCAATCTGCCCGCCAGCATATCGAATGTAAGAACAAGCTTTGTCGGAGCGGAGAAAAACGCGAAGCTGCCCGCAGGTCCGACCAGTCCCAAGCCGGGACCTATATTGTTGACGGTTGCCGCAACGGCGGTAAAGCTCGTAACAAGGTCATAGCCGTCGATAGACACCAAAAGCAGTGACGACACAAAAACCGCCGTATAAACAACAATGTAGGTATTGACGGAATGAAGCATTTCCGCATCAACGGGGCGAGAATCCACCGTCACCCGCTGAACACGTCTCGGGTGGAGCATATTCTTTATCTCTCTTCCGATTCCTTTAACCATTATAACTATTCTCGAAACCTTGATTCCGCCGCCCGTGCTTCCCGCGCACGCTCCGATAAACATCAAAAGCACCAAAACAACACGGGACACCGAATTCCACAAATCGAAGTTTACAGTTGCAAAGCCCGTCGTGGATATAACCGAGGCAACCGAAAACGCAACGTGTCTTACCGCCTCGCCCACACCGTCAAACATACCGTAAACGTCAAGCGTGATAATCACGATTGCCGCCGCGACAATACCGACAAAGACCTTAAGCTCCGTCGTGCACGCCTCCTTCAGCCGTCCCTTGAAAAGCAGATAGTACGAGCTGAAATTAACGGAAAACAGAAGCATAAACACGGTTACGACTATCTGAAGATACGGGGAATAGGAATTGAAGCTGTCGTTTCTGATACCGAAGCCTCCCGTACCCGCCGTTCCGAACGACGTGCAAAGCGCGTCAAATACGCTCATACCTCCGCAAAGCAGCAAAACAAACTGTAAAAGCGTGAGAGCAAAATATATTACATAAAGGATAAGAGCCGTAGTCCTTACGCGCGGAACAAGCTTGCTTACCGAGGGACCCGGGCTTTCCGCCTTCATTATATGCATATTCTGTCCGCCGCTCAAGGGTAAAAACGCCATTATAAATACAAGAACTCCCATACCGCCGACCCAATGTGTAAAGCATCTCCACATATTTATGGATTTCGGCAGAGATTCTACCTCGGTAAATATGGTTGAACCCGTCGTGGTAAAACCCGACACCGTCTCGAAAAGAGCGTCAACATAGGAGCTTGTAACTCCCGTCAGCATAAAAGGCAAAGCGCCGAAAATACTCAAAAGTATCCAGCTTGCCGCAACTATCACAAAACCCTCGCGCGCGTAGAGCACACGGTTTTTCGGCTTTCCGACAAGAAGAGCAAGAGCCGCCGCAGAGCATACCGCAATCGATATCAAAAACGCCGTAAAAGCCGACTCTTTATATACAATCGCGGTTATCAGCGGAACTATGAAAAATCCCGCCTCAAACAGGAGCAGCCAGCCCAGAGTATATTTTATCATACGATAATTCATAATGCCGTCACCTCAAAACGTCGCATATGTCGTGCAACCCCATAACGCCGGAAACTATAACAACGGCATCTCCGGGCATAATGCAGTCGTAGCCGCGGGGAATCATCACCCTGCCTCCGCGAAGAATTGCGGCGACAAGCACGTTTTCCTTAAATTTAAGCTCCGACAGAGGTATGTCGGTTATCGGAGATTTTTCGCGGACGACAAATTCCGAAGCCTCCACCTTGCCTTTAATGACGTTGTACATCGTCTCGACGTTGCTTCCCACCGTGTTTTTCATCGCGCGGGCATATCTGACGATAATATCGGAGGTAATATTTTTCGGATATACCGTTGAGTCGAGGTCAAGACGTCCTATAACTCCGTCATAGTCAACTCTGTTGATTTTGGTTACAAGCTTTGCGCGGCTGACGCTCTTTGCATACAGCGAAAGCAGTATGTTTTCCTCGTCAAGTCCCGTAAGAGCAACAAATGCGTCCGTATCCGCAATTCCTTCCTCAAGCAATATTTCCTTGTCGGAGGCATCGCCGCAAATAACCGCGGTATTTTTCCATTTTCCGCAAAGCTCGCTGCACCTGTCCTCGCGCCTTTCGATTATTTTTATACCGATACCCGATTTTGCCAAAACGTCGCAAAGATAATGCGTCGTATCTCCGCCGCCGACAACCATGGCACTGCGGACAGACTGCGTCTTATATCCGATTTTCTCAAAGAAATCCTTCGCATTTTTCGGAGAAGCGATTATAGAGACAACGTCTTTTCCCTCAAACGCAAAATCTCCTTTTGCAATATACGCCTCGTCTCCGCGCTCGACCGTGCATATAAGAATGTCACAGCGAAGCTTTACCACAACGTCCTTTACCGTCATTCCTATAATCGGACTTTCCTCGGGCAGCCTGAATTTAATCAGCTCCACGCGCCCCTTGGCAAATGTCTCTATCTTCATCGCGGACGGAAAACGCAAAACGCGTGAAATCTCCTCTGCCGTTGCATACTCGGGATTTATAACCATCGCCAAGCCAAGCTCGTCCTTGAGATATGCGGACTCCGCACTGTACACGGGACTTTTGACTCTCGCTATTGTACGGCAGTGTCCCGCTTTTTTTGCGATAAGACAGCACAAAAGATTCAGTTCGTCCGAGCCCGTAACGGCAATCAGCAGATCCGCCTTATCTATTCCCGCCTCTTTCTGAACCGTGTGCGTCGCTCCGTTTCCGACAATTCCCATAACGTCGCAGCGCGCCGACACCTCCTCGACGCTTTTGGCGGTAACGTCGACAACCGTTATATTGTTTCCCTCTTCGTTAAGCTGTGCGGCAAGCGTCTGTCCGACTCTTCCGCAGCCGACTATAATTATATTCACGGAACAGCTCCTCTCACAGATTAATTTCGGTTACAATCCGTATTATTATATTATACTCGCTTATTGACTTTTTGTCAAGTTTTTACAACAGAAAAGACTTTTATTAATATTTTTTATTGACGAATGCAAATTTTTGTGATATAATGTAACTGTAAATCGCATAGGAGGTGTGACATGAAAATTATTACCGTAAGCCGTGAATTCGGAAGTGGCGGCCGTGAGCTCGGCAAGCGTATTGCCGATAATCTCGGAATCGAATACTTTGACCGAGAAATAATCACAGAGGTAGCCAGAAGAAGTGAGCTTGACGAGGGATACGTGGAGGCAGTGCTCGACCGAGGACTGTACCGCGATATACAAATAACCTTCGGTCACAGTATGGCAAGCACTGCCGCACTGAATCATACGACACAGCAGGTTATCGCAGAACAGCAAAAGCTGATAACGGAGCTTGCGTCGCGCAACGACTGCGTAATAGTCGGACGTAACGCAGATATAATTTTGAGAGAGCAAAATCCGCTGAAGCTGTTCGTATATTCGGATATGCAGTCAAAAATAGACCGATGCCGTGCACGCGCACCCGAAGGCGAGAGCCTTACCGATAAGGAAATGGCAAAAATGATTCGCCGCATAAACAAATCCCGTGCAAAAACGCATTCGTATCTGTCAAGCATTCCGTGGGGAGACAGAGCGGGATACCACCTTTGCGTAAATACCACGGGTACGGACATAAAAGCCATGGCGGAGATTCTCGCAGAATACGCAAAATGCTGGTTTGAGCACATTTAAAGCCCGAAACGAACAAAATACAGGCGAATTTTAATTAAAAGCGACTGAAAATTTATTTTTACATAAAGATTTTAAAAAAAGGCTTGCATTTTTTTAATGTTCGTGATATAATATATAGCGTCGTGTTATCACGGCGCTATATCCAATATACGGAGAGGTATCGAAGTGGTCATAACGGGGCTGACTCGAAATCAGTTTGCGAGAAATCGCACGAGGGTTCGAATCCCTCCCTCTCCGCCATATCCCAAGAGTTTTACCCTTTTGGGATTTAATTTTTGACTGCGGCACCGACAGCCTACGAAAACAGCTATTTTACTTGACAACACAAAAAATTTATGATATAATAGCATCAGTCAAAAAAGTATATAAAATAGAATATACGGTGATATCCGCTGAAAAGCGGTCTCATATATAC
>CAYVLG010000058.1:0-6878 GCA_964452345.1 uncultured Lachnospiraceae bacterium | reverse complement strand
ATCCACCTCTTACCGTCTTGCAAAGCACGACGTAAAACGTTTCCCCGATATTATCACGGCTTCCGAAAACGGAAAAACGCCCTATTATACCAATTCGTCACACCTGCCCGTAGGATATACGGACGATTTGTTTGAAGCACTTGACATTCAGGACGAGCTTCAGACGCTTTACACCTCCGGCACGGTATTCCACGCATTTATAGGCGAAAAGCTTCCGTCTTGGAAGTCCGCCGCGGCACTTGTACGTAAAATTGCGGAAAATTACAAGCTCCCGTATTACACGCTTTCTCCAACCTATTCGGTATGCAAGGCACACGGATATATCGCAGGCGAAAAATACACTTGCCCGCACTGCGGAGAAAAAACAGAGGTTTACAGCAGAATCACGGGCTACTACCGCCCCGTACAGAATTGGAACGACGGAAAAGCCGAGGAATACAAAAACCGCAAGCTTTACAATATCGGCGCTTCGGTTGAAAACTTTGAAAATCACAAAAAAATCTCACGTTCCGCTTCGGACAGCGTAAGCACGTCCTGCGAATCCGAAAATAAAATAATCCTTTTCAAAACAGAAACTTGTCCCAACTGCAAAATGGCTGAAAAGTTTTTAGACGGTGCGGGTATAATATACGATAAGGTTTATGCCGAAAAGGACGTTGAGACAACCAAGCAATACGGTATCACTCAGGCACCAACTCTTGTGGTAATACGCAACGGCAAAGCCGACAAAATCGTCAACGTCTCAAATATAAGAAAATTCATAGACACGGTTAAAGCCTAAAATAACAATGCGGTGTCGGGTAATCCTCGGCACCGCTTTTAACGAGGTATAAGCAAAATGTATGATATTATAGTAGTCGGTGCGGGACCTGCGGGTATGACTGCCGCGCTTTACGCACTTCGCGCGGACAAAAGCGTTCTCGTTATCGAAAAAGAGACCTTCGGAGGTCAAATAACCTTTTCTCCAAAAGTAGAAAATTATCCCGGATTTTCTCAAATAAGCGGGAACGAATTTGCCGAAAGGCTTCTCGACCAGATAACCGAACATGGTGCCGACATCGAGCTTGCCGAGGTCATCGGCATAAAAAACGGCGGCGAAACTAAAACGGTCGTTACGGACATGGGCGAATTTCAAGCGCGCGCCGTCATTATAGCATCGGGTTCAAAACACAGGCATCTCGGAATAGACGGCGAGGAAAAATTTATCGGTAAAGGAATTTCCTTCTGCGCGGTATGTGACGGTGCGTTTTTCAACGGAAAAAGAGTCGGCGTTGTCGGCGGCGGAAATTCCGCTCTTGTCGAGGCTATGCTGTTAAGCGATATTTGCTCCGAGGTTGTTATAATTCAAAATCTGCCGAAACTCACGGGAGAAATCAAAACCGTACACTTACTTGAAGCAAAGCCCAATGTAAAAATCATTTACAATACAGTTGTCGAAGGATTTGAAGGCGACGGCACTTTAAACGGAGTTAATCTTCACTGTACCGAAAACGGAAATCATTATTCCCTGCCCCTTGACGGTTTGTTTATAGCCATCGGTCACGCGCCGGAAAACGGAGCGTTTTCGGATATAACGAGGCTTGACGAATACGGCTATATCGTATCCGACGAAAAATGTAAAACAGACACCGCCGGAATTTTCACCGCGGGTGACTGCCGTACAAAAGCCGTCCGCCAGGTTGCAACAGCCGTTTCAGACGGAGCCGTCGCGGCAATTGCGGCCTGCAAATATATTGAAAAATTTTAGTTATTTTCAATCATTGAAGCAATACTGCAAATTTATAAATCCCGCCGTTTTGACGGGATTTATTTTTAATATTCACAATATAGTAACAAAGATATGATATAATAAATGTAGATTTTGGTTTTAGCGAGGTTTATGATGAAAATTAAGCAAAAAATAAAAGCAGTTACCTGCTCCGCGCTTTTGATTATACTCTCTCTTTCACTTTTAACAGGCTGCAAATCGCACCCGCTGTCGGCAGGCAAACAGGCACTTACCGTAGTCGGTACAGTCGGAGATTATGACGTTACGTATGAGGAACTTTATTTCCTTGCTTCAAATTACAAAAATGAAGGTATGACCGAGGATGAGCTTTGGGAGCTTGTCGGCGAAAATATAATCACCAATTACGCAATACTTACTCTATGCGCTCAATATCCGACAGATTACGACGAGGATACCGTCGACGACACCGTACAGGCATATATAGACCAAATCATAGAGGAGGATTTCGGCGGCAGCCGAAAAAACTATATAGCCTCACTTGAAGAAGCACATATGACCGACCACTACGTGCGCTTTACCGCACGCGTCGACGCACTTTACGACAGTTTGGCGGCGGCTCTCGCCTCTTCCTCCGAAATTGAAACGGACGAGGAAAAGGTCATCGATTACATAGAAAACAATTTTGTCCGCACGTGGCATTTAATGATAGCCAACAACGACGGCGACAGTTGGGAAAACAATCTTGCAAACGCACAAAACGCGCTCAACGAGCTTCGTGACGGCAAAACGACAATGTACGAGCTTATCGGCGGCAAATTGAATGAGGATTTGCTTATACCGATTGACGGCTATACCTTCGGACGCGGTTCAATGGAACAGGTTTACGAGGACGCGGCATTTGCGCTTAACGTCGGAGAATACAGCGACGTAATCAGTGCCAAGGGAGAGCTGGCAAGCGGAGAATATGTCGACTGCTATTATGTAATTCAGCGCCTTGCTCTCGACAGGGATTTTATAAGCGAGAACTATGCCTCGCTCTATGAGACCTATGAAACCGCAATTGTAGCATCCAAGCTTGCCGATACTAAAAAGGAGCTTGAATTCGTTCCCAACGAATATGCAAAGACGCTCAAAATAACCGACCTTGAAGAAATAGACGCGGGAACGGATATATTTACCGTAATAATTGTCTGCATATGCGTTGCTTCTGCCGCCGCAATTGCAGCCGCCGTAATATTTACCGTAAAGCACTTTAAGAAAAAGCAGGCAAAACTGCGTGCGGATGCAAAAGCAAAAAAGTCTCTTAATTCAGGCAAGGGTAAAAAGCATGACTCGTAAGCTTATTACGGTTGTATGTGCTCTTCTCTGCTCCTGCATAATATTCACGGGCTGTTCCGGCTATAAGCATATAGAACCGTCGGAAAACGATCTTCAAGTTGTCGGACAGGTAGGAGACAAGGACGTTTATTTGGAGGAGCTGCGTTTCGTTGCCTACACGTACCGCGATATGATGACGGCTCGCTACGGTGAGGATATTTTCGACGGAGACGATGCGGACACATATTTTGAAATGCTCCGAGAGCTCGTATATTCAAATATCACCTACGGCTATGCGGTGCTCCTGCTTTGCGAGGAAGCAAAAATATCGCTCGGTGAAGAAGCCATACTGAAAAAAGTCGACGAAACGCTTTCGGATATGACGGAAGAGCTGGGAAGCTTTTCAAAATACAAAAAATATTTAGCGGAAAATCATTTAACCGACCATTTTCTGCGTTATACCACGGAAATAAGTCTTCTCGAAAACGAACTTATGTACGTTTATACCGATGATTTGAATTTGATAGAAAACGACGATGAGGCGTTATACGATATCATAAAAAACGAATTTATAGCGGTACGTCACATATTCATACCGCATACGGAAGAAAATGCCGAGGAGAAAATTTCCGAGGCTGCCGCAAAATATGCGAACGGCTCGAATTTTGAAGAGCTGATGGACGAATACAACCGCGATACCGAAATGACGTCCGAGGGACTTTATATTCTCGACGGCTATATGACGGATGAATACGAGGAGGCTGCCTTTTCACTGAATATCGGCGGCACCTCAGATATTGTGTCGGACTACAACGGATACTATATAATAGAACGTTTGGAAACATCGGCTCAAACGATAATGCTTAAATTTGATTATTTCAAAAAGCTTTATCAGACATATACATTTTATTCGGTAATCGACGCCGCACAAATGGAATTGGTTTTCACCCCAAACGACGCCGGCAAGGAATATATGGCAAACCCGTTTAAGGCTTGAAATTTTCTTTTTTGAAAGGTGAATATGTATGCAAAATCCAAACCGCCATATGCGTTACCGCAGAAGCGTTTACCGCAAAAAAAGAATAAAAGCAACGGTCATATCAATAATAATCGGTGTTCTTGTGCTAATTCTGATATTCGCCGTTATCGGCAATTCGGTCGGTAATAAGGTTGATGAAAATATTTCAAACAGAAAAAACAGCACAACGGACAGTTCGCAAACGGAGCACGCCGATATAAAAAGCGTTCTTTCCTTTCCCGTCCCGCTTTCAGCCGACGGTTCAAAGCTTTCTGCGCGTTTGGCTCAAGCCGCCTCAAAAGGTTATACCGAGGTATGCTTTACGTTATCCGACTCCGAGGGCACCGCTCACTATTCCTCGCCTTTTCTTCAGGAAGCCGGCAGGCAAAGCTACGGAATTGATCTGTGGAAATTGGAGGAGGCTGTGAAGCTATGCAGCAGCAACGGTCTTTATTCTACGGGAATTATATATCTTTACGATTTAAAAAGCGACAGCGATCTTACGAGAGCCGCGGCAATCGGATTTTATTCCGCTCAAATATCCGAGGCACTGCGCTCCGGCATAAACGATATACTGCTGACGGTTCCCGATACGCTATCGACGGATAACTACGGAGAGCTCGCGGAGCTTGCAGACGAGGTACACAGGCTGTGTCCTTCGGGTAACATCGGCATTTCACTGTCTCCGGAGATATATTCGGACGCATCCGATATTGCGGACACGCTGTGGAAGCATTTCGATTATTTAGCGGTCGATGTGTATAGCACCGACGGCGGAGATACGCTTGAGTATTTAAATGAAAAGCTCGGCAGTATGCTCTATTATCTTTTGAGATATGAGGTTCGCGTTCTCGTCCCCTATACCGACGATACGGAGCTTAGCGAAAGTATAATCGGAGCTGTAAAGTCATTCGGTGCTCAAAATATTCAGATAATGCAAAATCAATAACACAACAGATAAAATTCAAGAAAACGACGGAGAATAAAAATGCAAAGAGAAAAGCTATCTTCAAGACTCGGATTTATACTTTTAAGCGCGGGGTGCGCAATAGGCGTCGGAAATGTTTGGAAGTTTCCTTACCTTGTCGGAGAAAACGGCGGAGGAATTTTTGTACTTATTTACCTGATTTTTCTCGCGGTTATGGGTATACCCGTTATGACAATGGAATTTGCTATGGGACGCGCATCGCAAAAAAGTCCGATAAAAATGTACGGTGAGTTAACTCCGGAAAAGAAAAAATGGCGTCCTCACGGATACGTCTGCCTTGCCGGAAACGTACTTCTTATGATGTTTTACACATCCGTGTGCGGCTGGATGCTTCAGTACTTTTTCTATATGGCAAGCGGCAAATTCGACAATATGTCGTCATCCGCGGAAATATCGGCAGTATACTCCGATATGCTCTCGGAACCCGTTATGCTGATAATTTTTGTCGCAATCGTCGTTGCCATCGGCTTCGGAATATGCGCAGTCGGACTTCAGAAGGGACTTGAAAAGGTCACAAAGGTTATGATGATTGCTCTTCTAGCAATTATGCTTTTGCTCGTCGTTAACAGCCTCTGTACCGACGGCGGTCTCGAGGGCGTAAAGTTTTATTTGATTCCCGACTTTGACAAAATGCGTGAGGTTGGAATTGTCCGCATAATATCAAACGCTATGAATCAAGCCTTTTTCACGTTAAGCATAGGAATGGGCGGAATGGCTATATTCGGCAGCTATATAAACAAGGACAGAGCTCTTATGGGAGAGGCGGCAAGCGTTGCCGTTCTCGATACCTTTGTTGCCTTCTGTTCGGGTCTGATAATAATCCCCGCCTGCTCAGCATTTGATATTTCATACACGGCAGGACCTCCGCTTATATTCCAGACGCTACCCAATATTTTTGCAAATATGTGGGGCGGGCGCGTATTCGGTTCACTGTTCTTTGTATTTATGTCCTTCGCCGCACTTTCGACAGTGCTCGGAGTATTTGAAAATATTCTCGCCTGCATTATGGATATCACGGATTGGAGCAGAAAGAAAACCTGCCTTATCGCCGGTATAGCAATGTTTATTCTTTCTATTCCCTGCGCTCTCGGATTCAATCTTTTAAAAAATTTCCAGCCTCTCGGAGCAGGAACGGACATTCTCAGCCTTGAGGACTTCATAGTAAGCAATATTATTCTTCCCATCGGCTCGCTGATATTCGTTATATACTGCACGTGGAGCAAAGGCTGGGGCTGGGACAAATTCATCGCCGAAGCGAACGAAGGCAAAGGCTTTAAGGTGCGCAGTTGGATGCGCGTTTATATGAAATACGTGCTTCCTATTCTAATCCTCGCCGTATTTATACTCGGAATGATTTTCTATTGGCAATAAATTTTTATCGGGAGTTGAAATTATGGACAACAATTTACAGCGCGAACGGCTCGGCAGCCGTTTGGGATTCATTTTAATTAGTGCGGGCTGCGCCATCGGCGTCGGAAATGTTTGGAAGTTCCCCACTATTACAGGACAAAACGGCGGCGGAATTTTCGTTTTGATTTATCTCGTGTTTCTTGCACTTATGGGAATTCCCGTGCTTACCATTGAGTTTTCAATGGGACGTGCGGCTCAGAAAAGCCCCGTAAGAATGTATCACGCTCTTACCCCCTCGAAAAAGAAATGGCGTTTTCACGGCTACTTATGTCTTGCGGGAAACATACTTTTGATGATGTTTTATACCTCGGTGACAGCGTGGATGCTCCGCTATTTCGTATATACGTCCACTGGTAAATTCTCGGGACTCGACAAGCAGGGCGTTGAAAATGTTTTCGGTGAAATGCTCGGAGATA
>CAYVLG010000057.1:0-6958 GCA_964452345.1 uncultured Lachnospiraceae bacterium | reverse complement strand
CCTGCGCGCCTATCCGGAGACACGGGAGCTATCAAAATAGCCGAAGATATACGTGCGGATTACGTCAACTTTGCAACACCTTATTTAGATAACAGAATTTTTGATTTCCGAGAGCCATCCTCCGTTTACTCACAAGGAGACGAGGCGGTCGTTCAATATTTTACCGACATAAAGAAATATGCATACTCGCTCGGAATTATAATAGGACAGACTCACGGGCGTGGAGAGGGGTTTATGAACAACAAGGAGCTTGACGACGCACAGGTTGAGAATGCGCGTTTGGACCTTTTGGCGGCGAGTGCGCTCGGCGCGGAGGTATGTATAGTTCATAATGCAACCTCCATTCATCACGGAGCAAATCCGGATCCCCAAATGATGAGAAATTTAAGCTTCGACCAATATACGCGTATGCTTCCTTATGCGGCAAAATATAAGGTAAAGCTTGCGACCGAGACGTTCGGTGACGCGGTTCAGTACGACAGCGTGGATTTCTTCGGCGATATAAGAGAATTTCTTATGACTTATAACCGCATATACGCCGCAAGCGAATACAGGGAATGGTTTACGATGTGTATGGATACGGGACATACGAATAAGGCAAGCCGATTCGGCAATCCGAAGGCGGGCGATGTCATACGTATGCTCGGAAAGAATATCACCGCCCTGCATTTGAACGACAACGATACTCTTACCGATCAGCACAAAATTCCGATGACGGGAACAATCGATTGGAACGATACGCTGAACGCTCTTGACGAGGTCGGCTACAGCGGTATATATAATATGGAGCTTAATCTTAAGCATTTCGGCAACGGTTTCGAGGTCGAGACAGCGGAATTTGCGGTTAAGACCCTGAAATATATGCTGAAGAACAGATAACGGATAAATGAAGAAAACAGACTTAAAGCTCGTGCCCGACAGGGCAAACGAAAGCCCCGATTATTACTGCACGTGGCAGTCACAGCTTTATGCCTCATCTAATGCGGGACCGCAGGGACAGCGAGACCTTATGACGGAGCTTGGCGTGTTCGGAACGGAAAACGAAAGTGAGGATATCAAAAACGGTATAGGCTGGGCGAAATGGCAGTATAAGCAGGCGCGGAGCGATTTGTATTTAATTCTGGACGACAGTTGGGACGTTCCGATGAATGCCGAAGCGGAGAACGGAAAATGGTACGGCAGTCTTGCGCTTGCCAAAGATAAATTTCCGAGCTTTTACGGTACGGATAATGCCGAGCCGTTTACCGACGGAGAGCCTATCGATATGAACGGCTCCGAACGCGCGATGTCGCGCGTTGCGGAACGCGTCCGCGCTCTCGGCTGGAAGGGACTCGGAGGCTGGGTATGCGTACAGAAGTCTCCTGCGGCAAGGCTTGAACGTGCCGCAGACGGAAAAATATACGAGCGCGAAATGTCGGACGCGGAATATTGGAGCGAAGCACTGCTTCGCTCTTACCGTGCGGGCTGGCGTTATTGGAAAATGGACTGGGGAGGGGACTCCGG
Organism: uncultured Lachnospiraceae bacterium; assembly: GCA_964452345.1. Taxonomy (GTDB): domain Bacteria; phylum Bacillota; class Clostridia; order Oscillospirales; family CAG-272; genus HGM12713. The sequence goes on along the minus strand of CAYVLG010000057.1, from coordinate 5,455 downwards.
AAACGCAGAGACGCGCCAAACTGTGACGGAGCTTGCTCACGGGCTTGCTCCCGATATGTGGATAGAACATGCGATAATACCCGAGGTGATACCGACCTCCGATATTTTCCGCTCCTACGACGCTTATACGCTTATGGCAATTCCGCTTACGCTGTCTCGTCTTTCGGAATTGCTGAAATATGAGACTAAGGACGGATACCGCGGTTTGATAAACTGTGAGGACGAGCCGTATATTGCGGCGGCTCTCGGCTGTGTGCTCGGAGTTATGAGACACGGAATGACGGGCTCGCTTCCCGACGGACGCCCCGACTGCTCGTTCCCCCGTATGCACAGAAATTTCAAAAGCAAGCTGACCGAGGTACTGCGATGTGTCCGCTGGCACAGAATTGCGCCCGCATACGGAGTAAACGGCAGTGAGCTTTTCGTCGACGGCGAAAGACTTTGCGATAATTGGCACATAGTTTCTCAAGCCGAGGAAATCGAGGCTTGGTGGAAGTATAAGGACGGCGACGTAATAAAGGAGTCCGCTCCCGCGCGTATTTCCCGCGGAATTGAACCTACAGAAGTCATTCCCGACGAAAACGGATACGTTCCGTATGTTATTGCCTCACGTAACCCGAACGGAGCCGTGTCGGTAGCGGCTTTGGGAAGAACCGAGGGCAGACGGTATTTTGTGCCGAGATGCGACGTTGTGCAGAATATCGGAAATGCCGATACGGTAGGTCTTTTCGGATATTTTGCTTCCGTCAGACTTGTATGTTCTTACGGAGTAAAGCGTGTGTATATGCAGGATCTTGCCGACGATTACGCATTCGATATCACGGACGAATGTTTTATAGACAAGGACGGAGTGACCGTACCCGGAGAGCTTATAGAAACAATCGGAAGCTCCCGCAACGGAGACGGCGATACGTCTGAGCCGGGAGCAGTCTTGAAAATCGAAGGGTAACGTAATATGAAATTAACAAAAAAGGAATGGCTGGCGCGTTACGAGGGCAGGGTGTCCGAAAGAGATTTTTATTTGCTCGGACGCTCGTACGACGTGTTGGCGAAGAATACGGTAAGCTATGAAAATGCACCGTGGGGCGAAAAAAGCGTTATTTCGCCGTGGGTCGGCGGAAGCGAGGGAATATGGAATTGGGACAGCGCATTTCACGCGATGACCGTTTCCCGATTCGATACCGAGCTGGCGCGCGACTGCATAGACTGTTTTATGCAGTTTCAGCTTGAGGACGGAATGCTCCCCGACGTTATATATGCAAACGGAGAAATAATAGACAATTATTCCAAACCTCCCGTAATGGCTTGGGCGGTATGCACCGTATTCGAAGCGGAGCGGGATACGGATTTTCTGGCACGCAATTATAAGCGTCTCGTTGAATACGAAAAATTTTGGACGCGTGACCGACAGGACGGGGGGCTGTTCTTCTATTCGGCTCAAAATAATCCCGAAAAAGACGATTGGCTCCACCCGCGCTGGGAGTCCGGCTGGGACAATTCGCCGCGCTGGGACGCCGCGCCGATAATCGAGTTTTGGGCGATAGACCTGAATTGCTTTATGGTCGGATATTACCGTTCTATGGCAAAGATGGCTGAATATCTCGGAGAACCGAACGGCGAATGGATCGAAAAAGAAAAAACGCTCTCGAAATTGATTGAAGATAAACTGTTTGACGCGGAGCACGGCGTTTACGCCGACCGCAGCCGCGTGAACGGCAGATTTTCGACCGTAATCACGCCCGCCTCGTTTATGCCTCTGTTTGAGGGCATTGCCTCGGCGGAGCACGCCGCCGCAATGGAAAAAACGGCGCGCGACGGCAGAAAATTTTACCCCGGAATGCCGACGGTGACATATGACGCCCCCTCGTTCTCAACCGGATATTGGCGGGGGCAGACCTGGCTCAACGTTGCGTATTTTGCCGTGAAAGGACTTTACGGCTGCGGATTTGAAAAGACCGCGGAAGAAATAAAAAATTTCATTCTCGATATGGTTTACGAAAATGCGGAGCAGGGAATATTTGAAAACTACGATACGGTCAACAGACGCGGAATGTACTGCGAATCATTTTCGTGGAGCGCGGCGTTTATTATCGAATTTATACTGAAATGGTGATTTTATGAACAAAAACTTTGAAACCGAAGCAAAAGCTCTTCTTGAAAAAATGACGCTCCGAGAAAAGCTCGGACAGCTGACGCAGCTGGAAACGGTCAAGGCAGAAAAAGCGGAGGAGCTGAAGGAGCGCGTAAGACGGGGCGAGGTCGGCTCGGTGCTTATGTCGGTCGGATCGACGGCGGGAAATACGCCTCAGGGCGGAATAAACGTTGATTTTTACAACGAGCTTCAGCGGATTGCGGTTGAGGAGAGCCCGAACGGTATCCCCCTGCTTTTCGGCAGAGACGTTATTCACGGACACAATACCGTTTATCCGATACCGCTTGCAATGGCGGCGTCCTTTGATTTCGGACTTGTAAAAAAATGCTGCCGCGAGATTGCGGAAGAAGCGTCGAACGACAGCGTTCACTGGGCTTTCGCTCCTATGCTCGACGTTGCGAGAGACCCGCGATGGGGACGAATGATAGAGGGAAGCGGAGAAGATCCCTTTGTCGGCAGACAAATGGCGAGAGCGGTAGTCGAGGGATTTCAGGGGGACGACCTGACGGCGGACGACAGCATTCTTTCCTGCGCGAAGCATTTCGTCGGCTACGGAGCGGCAGAGGGCGGAAGAGATTACTGCCACACGGAAATATCGGACTACGGACTTTATAACTACTATCTTCCCGCTTTCCGCGAGGCGGCGGACGCGGGAGCCGTTACGTTTATGTCCTCGTTTAACGACATCAACGGCGAGCCGGTAACTGCCAGCGAATACTATCTTACGGACATTCTGCGCGACTATATGGGATTTGACGGTATGGTCGTTTCCGATTATGCGGCGGTTCGTCAGCTGATACACAACGGAGTTGCGAAAGACGAGCGCGATGCGGCGGTTTTGGCTCTTAACGCGGGCGTCGATATGGATATGGTCGACTCCTGCTACATCAACGAGGGCGAGGAAGCACTCCGCGAGGGACGTATCTCGATGGAGGCGATAGACCGCGCGGTAATAAGAGTTTTGAAGGTAAAGCTTGCAAAGGGACTTTTTACGTCCCCCTACCGTACAAAAAAGGAGCTTGACCTTTCGGCTCACCGCAAAAGCGCGCGGGAGCTTGCCGCGAGGTCGGCAGTCCTGCTGAAGAACGAGGACGGACTGCTTCCGCTGAAGAAGGACACGGGCGTTCTTCTCGTCGGTGAGGGCGCGGAGGAGCGCAGAGACTTGCACGGAAGCTGGGCGCTTGACGGCGACGAAACCCAAACTCCGAGCTTTGAAGAGGCAATGCGTGAAAAGGCGGCAGCCCCCGAATGCTTCCGCTACGACAAGAGGTGCGAGTCCAATATGACCAAATACGACGTCGTTGTATTTGCACTTTGCGAGGACCATTACAGCTCGGGCGAGAACGCTTCAATTGCCGATATTTCGATTTCCGATTACGAAAGAAGCATTCTGAAGCGCGCAAAGGCTCTCGGCAAAAAGCTTATCGGAGTATTTTTCTACGGAAGACCTATCGCCATGCAGGGCGTTGCGGAGTATTTCGACGCTATAATTTACGCATGGCACGGAGGCTGTGAGGTCGCAAACGCGGCGGCGGATATCATCTTCGGAGATAAGCTTCCGTGCGGAAGAACTCCCGTTACCTTCCCGAGACTTTCAACGCATACCCCGCTTTACTACAACTGCTATTCCAGCGGTCACGAAGCGAACTCATATTACGGAGACGCCTACCCCGGAGGCTACCGCGACAGCTTTGCCGCACCGTACTATCCTTTCGGCTACGGGCTTACCTATTCAAAGCTCCGTTACGGTGAGGTCCAGAGTGACAGGCAGACGTATTCTCTTGCCGAGATTGAGGCGGGAGCGGTCGTCCGCGTGTCTGTGAAGCTTGACAATATCGGTTCTTACGACGCCGAGGAAACGGTACAGCTTTACGTCTGCGACGAGGTGGCGAAAATATCCCGTCCCATGCGTGAGTTGAAGGCTTTCAAAAAGGTATTTCTGCGTAAGGGCGAGAGTGCCGAGGTCTGCTTCGATATCGGAAGAGACGAGCTCGGCTATTATGACAAAAAGGGAGCTTACGTCATCGAGGCGGGCGAATTTGATATCTATGTCGGCGGAGACTGCCTTACCGAAAATAAAACGGCAATTTGTCTCAAATAAAACGCAAAATAGCGGATTGTTATAATTTGCCTATAAATATGCGGATTTTGCCGTTGACTTTGAGGCGGTTTGAGTTTAAAATATTAACAGTCGGAGAATGCGGCAATGAAATATGCGGACGACGGCTGACAAAAAATAAAAATAACGGAGGAATTTATGAAAAAAAGAATTTTGGCTTTTGCTCTCGTACTTGTAATGCTTCTGCCGTTTACGGTATCCTGCAAGAAAGACAAGGAAGAGAACAAAAATACGGACGTCATTACGGTCGATACGAGCGACGGCTACGATTACGGCACGCTTGACTGCGGAGGAGACGATTTTACGTTCCTGCAGTGCGATGAGGGCCGCTGGAATATGAAGACCGCGCTTGCACCCACCGAAATAGGCAGTGATGAAATTTCGAACGCGGTATATTCCAGAAACGAAACGATTAAATCGCTTTACAACGTAAACATAAAGTGTATCAACGTGGATATTTACGAAACGGGTACTTTTGTAAGAACACAGTGCTCGAGCGGAGACCAAAGCGTTGACGTCGCATATGTTTTGGGTGAGAGTGTTCCTGCACTGATGACCGAGGCATGCTGCAACGACATCGCTTCCACTCCCAACATACAGATATACGAGGACTGGTGGGGACAGACAATCAGAGAGGCTTCTCAGTTCCGCGGATCCTCCGCACTGTATTTCGCACAAAGCGATATTTCTCTGACGGCTTTCGAGCTGACTTGGTGCATGGGCGTAAACCTCGATATGATTGAAACCGAACAGCTTGAGAATCCCTACGAGCTTGTAAAGAGCAATCAGTGGACGATGGAAAAGATGTTCACAATGGCAAAGAAGGCAATGAAAGAGAATACCTCCGCAGGCGTGTCCGAATACGATTACCGCGAGGACACCGACTGCGTACTCGGAATTGCAACCTATAATAACTTCACCGTTGCCGCTCTCAACGGAGCAAACTGCTTCCTGACGAAGAAGGACGCAACGGGAACTCCCGTATTCTCGGGCGAGGGAGAGCGCTTCATCGACGTTGTTACCAAATGGTACAACTGCTTTGCAACTCCCGGTATGGCTGTCGACGCGAACGATGCAGGCTTCCACTACGAGAAGATTTTCAGCGCGGGACGTTCTCTGTTTGTAGGTACGGAGCTTAAGGGCACGACCACTTACAGATCTTCCGATGTAACTTACGGAATCGT
>CAYVLG010000056.1:6478-7117 GCA_964452345.1 uncultured Lachnospiraceae bacterium | reverse complement strand
CGTCCTGATGAACGCCGATATCGACGAATGCGCCGAAATCAATCACGTTGCGGACAACGCCGTCCAGCACCATTTCGGGCTTGAGGTCCTCGATTGAGAGAACGTCGGAGCGGAGCGCGGGAGGCGTCATATTGTCTCTTATATCGCGTCCCGGCTTTTCAAGCTCGGCGATTATATCGAGGAGCGTAGGCTCGCCGACGCCGCATTCGCCGCAAACCGAGGCAATTCCCTTTGCTTTTAAGCGGGAGCGGATATCTCCGAGGCGTCCTTCGGCAACGTCCTCCTCGGTATAACCGAGCATATCGAGGAGCTTATGCGCCGCCGCATAGGATTCGGGGTGTACTCCCGTATTGTCGAGAATTTCCTTCGAATGAGGAACGCGCAGAAATCCCGCGCACTGTTCAAATGCCTTGGCGCCCACTCTCGGAACCTTGAGTATCTGGGCACGGGAGGTAAATTCGCCGTTTTCTTCACGGTATTTGACTATATTTTTCGCGCTTGCCGCGTTAATGCCGGAAATGTAGGACAGCAAGGAGTACGAAGCCGTATTTACGTCGACGCCGACGGCGTTTACGCAGTCCTCGACAACGCCCTGAAGCGCGCCGTCAAGCCGCGCCTGCTTCATATCGTGCTGATACT
>CAYVLG010000056.1:0-6468 GCA_964452345.1 uncultured Lachnospiraceae bacterium | reverse complement strand
TTAAGCAGTGACACTGACGCTGTGTTTAAATCTATGCCCACTTGGTTTACACATCCCTCAACAACGCCGCCGAGAGCTTCAGACAGACGTTTTTGGTTCATATCATGCTGATACTGACCGACGCCTATGGATTTCGGGTCTATTTTTACCAGCTCCGCCAGCGGATCCTGAAGTCTTCGTGCGATTGAGACTGCGGAGCGCTGCATAACGTCGAAATCGGGAAATTCCTCCGCCGCCAGCTTGGATGCGGAATATACGGACGCGCCCGCCTCGCTGATTATGATATATTTGCATTCGTGCGAAACGCCCTTAAGGGTGTCGGCAATAAACTGCTCGCTCTCGCGCGACGCAGTGCCGTTTCCTATCGCGATAACGTCGACCTTGTATTTTTCGACCATTTTCTTTATTGTCTTTGCCGCTTCTTCCGTCTTGAATTTGCTCTTTGTGGTGGGATAAACGACAGCCGTATCGAGAACCTTTCCCGTTTTGTCCACAACCGCCGTCTTACAGCCGTTGATAAAGCCGGGGTCAAAGCCCATTACCGTTTTTCCCTTAAGCGGTGTCTGCATAAGCAGGGGCTTGAGGTTATCGGCGAAAAGCTTTATCGCGCCCTCGCCCGCCGTATCGAACAGGTCGTTTCTTATTTCACGCTCGATGGACGGTGCGATAAGTCTGTCGTAGCTGTCAACGACGGACGCCTCTATGTATTTTACGGCAGGGCTTTTTTGATTGTTTATAAGCTCCGAGCAAAGGTAATTAAGCACAATTCCCTTTTCGACCGTAACGGAGACCTTGAGAAAATCCTCCTTTTCGCCTCTGTTGATTGCAAGCACGCGGTGAGAAGGGATTTTGTTTATTCGGTCGGAATAGTCGTAATACTGCGCATATACGGAATCCTCCTCCTTTGCCGCCTTCGTAACGATAAGTCCCGTATCAAATGTAATCTTGCGCACGGTTTTTCTGTATTCGGCGTTATCGGATATTGCCTCGGCGATTATATCGCACGCGCCTGCAATTGCCTCGTCCGCACTTGCAACTCCCTTTTCCGCGTCGATATAGCTCTCCGCCTGCTCCTCAAGCGGCGGAGTGTATGCGTCAAGCTGTGACAGAATAAGCTCCGCCAAAGGCTCCAGACCTTTTTCCTTTGCGATTGACGCACGAGTTTTTCTGTGCGGACGGAAGGGACGGTATATATCGTCAACCTCCGTAATCGTTTTTGCATTGTCTATGGCAAGGGCAATTTCGTCCGTCAGCTTTTCCTGCTCCGCGATAAGATTTTTTACCTCCTCCTTGCGCTTTTCGATGTTGCGCAAATAGGTCAGTCTGTCGTCCAGTTCTCTCAATACGACGTCGTCAAGGCTTCCCGTTTCCTCCTTGCGGTAACGCGCGATAAACGGGATTGTGTTTCCCTCGTCGATAAGAGCCACGGTCTTTTCGACCTGCGACTCCTTAATTTTAAATTCCTCTGCAAGCTTCTTAATGATATCCATCGTTTTCTCCGTTATATATTTTAATATAGTTATTTATGTATTTTTTCAAGCTCCGCCGTCTCGCCGTCGGTAAGATACCGCCATTCGCCGCGTTCGAGCGCGGGGTCGAGCGTCAGCGTGCCGAAGCTTATACGTTCCAGATACGTTATTTTGTTGCCGAGTGCCTCAAGCATTCGCTTTATTTGATGATATTTTCCCTCAACAAGCGTAATCAGTCCTTCGTCGCCGTTTCCGTGAAGAACGATTTTTGCGGGCTTTGTTTCGTAACCGTCCTCAAGCGTCAAGCCGTTTTCAAAACGCGCGGCGTCCTCTGCAGAAACGGGAAAACGCGACTTGAAGCGATACACTTTTTCGACGTGAGTTTTCGGTGCGAGAAGCCTGTGAGCAAGCTCGCCGTTGTCCGTCAGCAGTATAAGTCCGAGCGTGTTTTTATCCAGCCTTCCGCACGGGAACATTCCCCGTGTTCTGACGTCGGACGGAAGCAAATCCAGAACGGTTTTGTCTCTCCCGTCCTCGGTCGCGCTTACCACGCCCTCGGGCTTGTTCATCATTATATAGGTATATTTTCTGTATTTTATCTCACGGCCGCAGTAGGTCACGCGGTCGGCATATTCGTCGACGGACAGCTCCGACGTCCGCGGAACGGCTCCGTTTACCGTCACCGCCCCCGCTCTTACCGCGCGCTTCGCGTCCGAGCGTGAACACGTCCCCGTCGACGTCAAAAATTTATCAAGCCGCATCATATGCCTTCTCCTTCAAAAAAGAAATATTACAAGTCCGACGAGCGCGGCAGCCCCTATTACGCACAGACCGACGGTAAAACCGACGGCAAAATCCTTTTTCCACATACGGCGCACCTCCGAATACATTTAGTATTTGCGGAGATAACCGAACGTATTCATTTGCCGCGTCCGCCGCCAATCTTCAGCTGTGACATAACTATGCCAGCAAACATAAGCACACAGCCGACGATGCCGAGCACCGTCATTTCGTCTATTCCGAAAATAACTCCTCCGATTGCACTGAACAGCGACTCCGTCGACAGCACGATGGCGGCAACGGTCGGATCGGATTTCTTTTGAGCGACGACCTGAAGCGTGTACGCCACGCCCGACGAGAGCACTCCGCAGTAGAGAATCGACCATTTGGCGTCAAAAATTGCAGACATACTCGGCTCCTCGAAAATAAACATAGCGATAATTCCGAGCATTGAACATACGGCAAACTGTCCCCACGAAAAATGAAGAGAGCGGACGCTTTTGCCGAAGCGGTCGATTATAATTACGTGAGCCGTCCAAAACAGCGAGCCTATAAACAGCAGAAGCTCGCCGTAACCGAAGCGCAGACCGTCGCCCGGCTGCCAGCACAGAAGCACGAGACCGACGACTGCAAACACCGCGCCGACAATTACGTTAAAGCCCGTTTTCTGTTTAAAAAATATGTAGCAGGCTATCGGGATAAGCACCGTATACAGCCCCGTTATAAATCCCGCAATACCCGCGCTTCCCGTAGCCTCTATACCCATTTGCTGAAGCGACGACGCACAGAAAAGCACGGCTCCCGCAAGCACGGACGCCAAAACCGTTCTTTTCCGCTCCGCCCCGTCCGTCCTTCCTCTTTCAAAGAAGAGCACAACGGGAGTAAGAGCGGCCGTTCCGATAAGAAACCTTACGCCGTTCATCGTAAACGGCTCAACATATGCCATTCCCTGCACCTGCGCCACAAAGGCAAAACCCCATATTGCGGCGGTCAGAAGCAGTAACGGCAGTGCTTTGAGATTGTTTTTCAAGTCCTTCCTCCGAGAGCTTATTTTCCGTAGCTCACAATTGCCTCAAACATTTTTTTCTCGCGTGCGTAATTCTTTTCTTTGCTGTTCTTTCCGACAACGTAAGGCTGCATAAGGCAAACGACCGTATCCTCGGGCAGCAGTTCCATAACGCCGTACTGTTCGTAAAGCGCGGTATCGCCGAGGCGGACGCCGTATTCTCCGTATGCAGAGTCTGGCGTATATCCGAGCGCGTCGTCAAGAGCTACAAGCCTGTCCGCCGACGCCAACTTTTCATAGAGCCATGGGTCGAGGAAAAGCACGGAGTACTCTCCCGTAGTCAGAGCGGTATAGTACGTATTGTACTGTTCCGAATTGTAACTGCTGTCATAATAAGCGTCGCTGTCCTTTTCCTTAAGAGCCTTTATCTGCTCCTCGGACAGAATGCAGTACGTGCTTATATCTATCTGTTTTTTTCCGTTTCCGTCAAAATCCTCGGGGCAGACCGCCTCAAGCGCGTCGCAGATGTCCTCTGCCTCCGCCGCCGACAGCTGATTTCTTCCCGCGTAAAGCACGGTAAGGTCGCTTCCTTCCTTCGAGCACATCTGCACCGTGCATATCACGACGACAAGCAGAGCAAAGGCAACGCCCACCGTGACCCATTTGTAATGATACCAATAGTTGTCGAGCCAACCGAGAAATCCGCCCTTGACGGCGATACCCTCGGTATATTCCCTGTCGTCGGTAAATTCTCTTTTTTTCATTTTGAAATCTCCTTAAAAGGCGAAAAAATTCAAAATCGGGGACGCGGCGGAAAAGTCCGCCGAAGTCCCCGCCGCCTGTTTACTTTACTCTCGAGACCTCGAGAACGCTTATTGCCACCTGTCCTGCGTTGGTTGTGACGTTAACCTCGTCGCCCGCTCTCTTTCCTATAAGAGCCTTGCCTATAACCGACATATCGGATATTTTGTATTCAAACGGATTTGCTTCGTTGGAGCCGACTATACTGTAAGTAAATTCGGTTCCGTTGTTCAAAAGCTTTACCGTCGAGCCGAGACCTATAACGTCCTCGTCAAAATCGTCATCGTCCGAAATTTCCGCATTCTGAATGAGAGCCTCAAGCTCCTTGATACGCGCCTCTACCTTTGCCTGCTCGTTTCTCGCCTCATCGTACTCGGAGTTCTCCGAAAGGTCTCCGAAGGAGCGCGCCTCGGCAATCGCCTTTTTTACCTCTTCACGCTTTGTCTTTGTCAGATAATCGTATTCCTCGGTTAATTTGCGATAGCCTTCCTTTGTATATTTCTGCTTTTCCGCCATTGTCGTTTCTCCTTATCAATTATTGTTAAAATGCTTTACGGCAGCGGCAAGCTGATTGTCTGCCGCCGTGCCCATAATATCGTAAATGCTTTGTTTTGCCGCCTCTTCGGACAGCTCCACCGTCTCCGTCGGCTCTATGCCGACGCCGTCGTAGCCCTCGCCGTTCGGCGGGTAGTACATATATCTTGTCATCTTAAGCACTCCGTCGCAGCCGAAGTACGAAAGGTCGATATACGTCTGTACGCTTCCCTTTCCGTAGGTGGTGGTTCCTATTATTTCTCCGAGCCCGTGGTCGCGGAAATTCGCAACGAACAGCTCCGCCGCGCTCGCCGTGCTTTCATTGCACAGCACAACCATATCAAGCTCCCTGTATTTTCCTATATCTTCCGCCGCGACATTGCAGCCCGAGGTTCCCGAAACGGGCTGTGCCGTATACAGGGTTTCGTTGCCCGCCTTGTCCTTCATACTTATTATAGTATCCCCTTCATCGAGAAAGAAGCTGAGACAAGCGACAATCGAGCTCAATTCTCCGCCGGGATTGTATCTCACGTCGAATACGAATTTTTCACAGCCGCCGTCCCTAAGGGTATCTATTGCGTTTTCAAGCTGACTCGGCGTTGTACGGTCGAAATTCAGAATTTTCACTATTCCCGTTTTTGCGGACAGCGACGCGTCCACCGTCTTAAACATAACAGATGTCGTGGTAAATTCGTCTCTCAATATCGAAAAGTCTATAAAAGGCTCCTCCGCCGTCTCTCTGTAAACGACGAATTCCGCGGTCGTCCCCTTTTCTCCCTGAAGACGCTTAAGCCCCATATCGTAGCCAAGCTCGCTCAGCGTCGTATAATCGTTCTCTTCCATACTGCCGACGGCAATTATAAAGTCGCCGAACAGCATTCCGCTCTTTTCCGCGGGAGAGCCTTTTATAACGTTTATAACCTTGAGTGCCTTGTATTCGACACTGTTGACGGTCACCGAGGAATTTATTATATTTATGCCTATTCCCTGCGACTCGCCTTCCATTTCGGCGGTCAAAGCCTCGTACTCTTCGTCGGTGTAATATTCGGCGTATTTATCGCCCGTTGCGGCGACAAACGCCTTCATTATTACATTCTTTACGGTTTCATCGTCAAGCTCTTCAAAGGAATACGCCTCAAAAAGAGCCTTGAGAAGCTCCAGCTCATCGTATTCGCCCGACGCTCCGTAGCTTATATTGTCAAGCCGTGCGTCGGCAAGCTTTTTCTGATAAACTCCCGAGCAGACGGTATACGTCACCATAACCGCCGCCAGCACAAGAGCTATGCAGGTGCAGACGAATGCGGGAAGTGAAACGCGCCTCGGCTTTTTTACGCGTTCCGCAGGCATATCTCCGTCCGTTCCGAACAGCGCGGACGCCGTGACATCGGGCGTTTGTCCGATGTCGGAATTTGCTCCGGCCTCGGAGCCGTCGGTATAATCACCGTCATTTGTAATATTATCTTTGTTTTCTTCGGACACTGTTTTTCTCGCTTTCATTAATTTATGTATTATTGCCGATGAAGCAAGTAAAAAATCAAGTCGGGAACGCTTTATGCGCTCAAATGCGGAATACCCCGCCGAGCGGAGTATTCCACATCAAAAATCATCAGAATTTTACGGGCTTGGAATCAAGATACTTTCTTACCATAAGCGCAACCTTGAAGGTTATTGCGTGCTCGAACTCGCGGAGGTCGAGACCCGTCAGCTTGCGTATCTTTTCAAGTCTGTAAACAAGCGTATTTCTGTGTACGAACAGCTTGCGCGAGGTTTCGGACACGTTGAGGTTATTTTCAAAAAAGCACTGAATCGTCATAAGCGTTTCGCGGTCGAGGGAGTCGAGGTTGCCCTTCTTGAATACCTCCTGAAGGAACATCTCGC
>CAYVLG010000055.1:0-7181 GCA_964452345.1 uncultured Lachnospiraceae bacterium | reverse complement strand
TAAATCTGTTGTCACTGACTTCGGTGGTCCGAATCCACCATCCCCCACCAAAAAAGCACATCGTACCGCGATGTGCTTTTTTCAATAACTTTAAGTCGGTATCTGTATTTATTTTTCAAATATATTTTAAATATTTTCGGCAAAGCACTTGATATAATCACAAATATAGTGTATAATAGTATTGTATACTAAAATATCGGGAGTAAAAAATGACAAGAGACGAGCTTATTGGCATAGCAGTGGATGCGACAAACGACGCAGAACTTAAAAGCAGTGAAATTCCTGCAATTGATTTGTATGTTGACCAGATAATAAACCTTATTTCAGGGAAGCTTGCGGAGGGCTCGGAGCGTTACCGCGGCAGACAGCTTACAAAAACAATGATAAACAATTATTCCAAGGACGGAATAATTATGCCGATAAAGGGAAAAAAGTACACACGCGAGCAGGTAATTCAAATACTTTGTATCTATTCTTTAAAGAATACGCTTTCGATAAATGAAATAAAAAGATTGCTTTACGGTGCATATTCAATATCGGATTTCGGAGCCGACGAGCTCGTTGCGCTTTACGATTCTCACGAGGAAATAAAGGGAGAAACGCGGGAGCTGTGTATGCGCCTTTTGAATGATGATATTATAGATAATCTTTCTCTTGACCCGAGCGACGAAGCGGATTATATCTCTATTATTTGCGCTCTTGTTTCCATGAGTGCACATCTTAAGAATATTGCTCAGGCACTTATTGAAACCAAATTTCCCGAGCCCGTAAACGACGAGGAAACGGATAAAGGCTCAAAAGAAAAGAAAGAAAAGGATAAAGATAAGGATAAAGAAAAGAAAAAAGAAGACAAAAAAGAAAAAAAGGAAAAGGATAAAAAGGAAGAAGCCGATAAACAGCAGTAGTTTGGACTGTTATTCAAGCGAGGTTCTCGTGCAATTTTGAGAAATTGTTGAGAACTTCGCTTTTTTGTAAACTCTATTGAAAGACCGTCGGTGATATAGTATAATTAACGTACTGTAATTTGAGTCATAGGAGTACGAAATGAAAAATACAGACAGTATTGAAAAAATGATAGCCGATGAATCGAAAGAACATTCGAGTATACCTTTTTGGAGCTGGAACGATAAACTTGACGTCAAAATGCTTGGAGAGCAGATAAACGATATGAAGGCTCTCGGAATGAGAGGCTTTTTTATGCACGCGCGTGCCGGACTTGAGACAGAATATCTCTCCGATGAATGGTTTGATTCGGTAAGATACTGTGTTGGAGAAGCAAAAAAACTCGGAATGGAGGCTTGGGCGTATGACGAAAACGGCTGGCCGTCGGGCTTTGGCGGCGGTGAGCTTCTAAAAGATGAGCAAAATCAGGCATGCGGCTTGGTTGTAAATATGTCGGATAAATTTCCGAGCTTTGATGAAAACATACTCGGAGTATATACGGTAAGTCAAAGCGGTGCGGAACGCCGTGAATGCGATTGCGGAGCGTCCGAATATGTCGTAATAAGACGTAAAAGAGATTTTTCGTATGTTGATACAATGAATCCGAGCGTTACTGAAAAATTTCTTGCTTATACGCACGAACGCTATAAAAGAGAGCTTGGCGATTCCTTCGGCAAGGAAATGCCCGGTTTTTTCACCGATGAACCGCAGTATTTCAGATACGGTACGCCGTGGTCGGATACTTTTCTGAAAACATTTAAGAAAAAATACGGCTATGACGTATTGGATATGTTACCGGCGATGTTTTTTGACTATGAAGGTGCCGAGGCTCAAAGATACGATTATTATCTTTTGTGTCACGAATCCTTTTATAACGGATTTATGAAGCCCGTATATGATTGGTGCAGCGAGAACGGCGTTAAGCTGACGGGACACGGAATCGAAGAATGGAGTATAAGCGGACAAATGGCGTGCTGTGCGGGAGTAATGCCTTTTTATATGTATCAGCACATACCCGGAATAGATTATTTGAGAAGGGACGTAAGAAATATAAACGGAGCGCGTCAGCTCGGCTCGGTTTGCGAACAAACGGGAAAGAAGGTACGGCTTACCGAGTCGTTTGCCTGCTGCGGATGGGACGTAAGCCCGAGAGAATTAAAAAGAATAGCCGAGCTTCAATTTGCGGGCGGAGCAAATCTTCTTTGCGAGCACCTTTATGCATATTCGGAGCGCGGACAGCGCAAAAGAGATTATCCGAATCACTATTCGGAGCATAATACGTGGCATAAATATTACGGAGAATTTGTAAAGCATTTTGCAAATCTCGGCGCGGCTCTTTCGCAGGGAAAGGAGATAGCGGATACGCTGGTTATTCAACCTATGCGGAGCGCATATCTCCATTATAAGCGCAGTCTTAAGGCGGCAAGTATAGCGACGCTTGACAATGACTATAACCGATTTGTCGAAAAAATTTCAAAAGACCATATTCCGTTTCATTTCGGCGATGAGGGAATAATGGAGAGTATAGGCAGTGTTGAAGGTAACAGAATACGAATAGGAGAATGCCTTTATGACAGCGTAATACTGCCGTACTGCGAAACGCTGACCGCAAATACGGTAAAACTGATTGATGAATATATTTCAAACGGCGGTAAACTCTGTATTGTCGGTGATAAGCCGAGCAGAATCGACGGACGTTTGTCGGAAAATATGCCGCAGGCTAATATTACATATGACGAAATAGCCGCGGGTGTATGTATAAAAATAAAGAATAATATCCCGCTGCATATGCAGATAAGAAATATCGGCGGAGACAAGCTGTTGTTTCTTGCAAATACTTCGTCCGATACGTATAACGACGTTGAGATAACGGTTGAGGCTTGCAGAGGGCTGGAGGAGTTGGATATAGACACGCTTGAGCGCAAGCCTGTGCGCGGAAAAAGAAATAATGACGGCTCCGTAACCGTTATGTATAGTTTTGGGGATTCTCAGTCGTGCTTACTTATCGAGAGCGACACGAAAATGCTCGATACCGTTTGCGATGCCGAAAAGCGTTATATGGAGTTGGGAGAAAAATTTGAGCTTGTCGGTGAGCGTGAAAATATGCTGACGCTTGACAGTGCGCAAATATCAAAGGACGGAAACGGATTTTCCAAAGTCAGACCGATAGTTCGTATAAAAGACAATCTTTTGCGTGAAAAATACGAAGGCAAATTAATTTTAAGATATTCCTTTAAGACGGATTTTATTCCAGCCAAGCTGCTGCTTGTTGTCGAGCCTATGAAATATTCTTCAGTTTGCATAAACGGGAATAATATTTTACCCTGCGGAGAAACGCGTATCGATAAACGTTTTTGCGCATACAATATAGCTCCGTTTGCCGTAAACGGTGAAAATACAATAGATATGGAACTTGATTATTTTCAGAGCGAGGAAGTTTATCGGGTTCTGTACGGCGGCGGAAACGAAGCATTGCGTAACTGTCTGTGCTTTGATACGGAAATAGAAGCCGTATATCTTTTTGGCGATTTTCGTGTCGTAAGCGATAGTATATTTGAGTCTTGCGAAAGGAATAACTTGAGAACCGACGGGAATTTTTACCTTTGTCAGATGAAAAAGAGTATAGATTTAAAGAATATTGTATGTGACGGATATCCTTTCTTTGCAGGTGAGCTCGAGGCGGAAACGGTTTTGATGTTTGAAGAAGGAATGCCGACTGTATTAAAGCTCGGCGGACGCTTTGCGGTATGCGGTATAAATATAAACGGTACAAAGCTCAATTGCGGTATTTTTGATGACGAATTTGAACTGAAGCCGTATTTAAAGAACGGGGAAAATGTGCTGCGTATAAAAATATGCCTGTCAAATCGAAATTTGCTCGGACCGCATCACGGAATAAATCCGGAGCCGACGTCTGTGGTACCTACAACCTTTTCTTATGAATCTATGTGGGACGGAGACAAATGCTCGGAATATATTCCGAGCTACGCATTCGTAAAATTCGGAATAGGATTTTAATAATAAAAAATTAAGGAGACGGAACAATCCGCCTCCTTTCTTTATACAAATATTCATTTTAATATTCTTTCGGAATATTTTCAAATAAATAAATTTTTTTAATTTTATTCCTTATTGTGACAAAATATTCATGTGTTATGGTGTATAATAGCGGTAGTAAACGGAAACGGGTGAGTCGATGGGGCAAACGGTTTATGTAGATTTATATTTTATGATTAATTTCAGCATGGATTTCCTTTGCTTTTTTCTTGTGTCGGAGCTGTTCGGAGCACGGCTTCCGACTGTGCGGGCATTGTTGGCGGCTGCAATCGGAGGAATATATGCAAACGTGATTCTTTTTGTTCCGATAAAGGGAATATTTGAAATATTACTTGACTTATTGATATGCACTGCGATGTGCATTACGGTTTTCGGGATAAAGAAAAAAATAATTATCTACATAACGGCATACGTGAGTGCCTCGGCAATTCTAGGCGGTTTTATGACTGCTTTGTTTGCGGTTCTGAACAAGACGGATATACCTATTTTATCCGTAGGCTCCGACGGCATATCGGCGTGGGTGCTCGTTTTCCTTGCAATTTTAAGCGGCGGAGCGTCATTGCTTGGCGGACGTTTTTTTAAGCGCAAAAGCTCAAAAAAATATACAGTAGTCAAAATAATTTTTAACGGCAGGGAATTGAATCTTGAGGCATATTGCGACAGCGGAAATCTTTTGCGAGATCCGATAAGCGGCAGACCTTGTATCGTTGCCGATGCCGATGTGCTTGGTGCAATATTACCGAAAGAGATTATCGAGGCCGCAAAAATTAATCAAATCGGAGCGGTAACGTTTTCCGATGACGTCGCGGCAAAAATAAGGCTTATTCCGACAAGAACGGCAACGGGTGACGGGCTTTTGACGGCAGTACGGGCAGATAAAATATTTTTGATTGACGGCAGGGACGAAAGAGAAGTAAATGCTCTGCTTGCAATATGCGAACTTGGCAGCAATAACGAAGGCTTTAAGGCACTTGTGCCTGCGGAGCTTATGATGTAAAGGAGAAATAAAATGAAAATTGTTTTAGGGGTTATGCACGGTCTTGAACTTATCGGTGAAAAAATTATTGAATTTTCCAAAAAGTGGAAAGAAAAACTAAAATCGTCAGCAGAAAACAGAAGAGCCAAAAAGAACGGAATTTTTTACATAAACGGCGCAGATATACTTCCTCCGCCTTTGACGCGCGACGAAGAAAATGAAATAATTGCCCGCCTCGGTGCAGAGGATTCCGCACGTCAAGCTTTGATTGAGCATAATTTAAGACTTGTCGTGTATATAGCAAAGCGTTTTGAAAATACGGGTGCGGGTATAGAGGATTTGGTTTCTATCGGTACTATTGGTTTGATAAAAGCGATTAATACGTTCAGAGCCGATAAAAACATAAAGCTTGCAACGTATGCTTCACGCTGTATAGAAAACGAGATACTTATGTACATACGTAAGCATTCCGGAGTAAGAGCAGAGGTGTCCATAGACGAGCCGTTAAATACGGATTGGGACGGGAACGAGCTTTTGCTGTCCGATATTCTCGGAACGGACGAAAACGGAATTTCCTTTGAAATAGAAGAGCTTGAAGAAAGAATGGCCGTGCGCCGCGCGGTTGCGGAGCTTGACGAAAGGGAACGTGAAATAATAGAACTGCGCTACGGTATGGGAGGAAAAAAGGAAATGACTCAAAAAGAGGTGGCTGATAAGCTCGGTATTTCACAATCCTATATATCGAGACTCGAAAAAAAGATAATTGCACGCTTACGGGCACAGATAAAAGCAGGTTAACTGATGAGAAATATAAGCAAAAAAATAATTATTGCCTTCGGAACACGTCCGGAGGCAATAAAAATGTGTCCTCTTATTTTAGAGCTGAAACGAAGAAAAAATATAAGCGTCACCGTGGTATTTACGGCACAGCACCGAGAGCTTGCGGACGATGTGCTGACTTTTTTCGGAGTAAAACCTGATTACGATATGAATATTATGCGTCATTCACAGAGTCTTTTCGATATTACGGGAAATATAATGCGCGGTATACGCGAAATATTCCTCCGTGAAAAGCCCGACGCAGTTATAGTTCACGGTGACACGACAACCGCCTTTACCGCGGCACTGTCCGCATTTTATATGAAAATTCCCGTTTTTCACGTTGAGGCGGGACTTAGAAGTCATATGATTGATTTGCCGTTTCCGGAGGAATTTAACAGACGCGCCATATCCGTTATCTCCGCAGTTAATTTTGCTCCTACAAATGACGCCGCCGAAAACCTCATAAACGAGGGGGTGCCGTATACATCCGTATATGTGACCGGCAATACGGTAATAGACGCACTGAAATATACCGTAAAAGAGAATTATAAAAGCGTTTATCTTAATCAAAGAAACGGAGAAAAAATAATATTTCTGACGGCTCATCGCCGAGAAAGCATAGGAAAAACGCTCGAAGAAATGCTGCTTGCCGTTAAAAAAACGACCGAGCTGTATTCCGGTGTTTATGTGCTGTATCCGATACACCCCAATCCGCAGGTCAGAGCTATTGCCGAACGAATACTCGGTAAATGCGAGCGTATTTGCCTTTGCGAGCCTTTGAACGTAGAGGAATGTCATAACGTGATAGCACGCTGTCATATGGTTTTGACCGACTCCGGAGGACTTCAGGAGGAGGCGGCGGCACTCGGAAAGCCCGTTTTGATTATGCGTGACGTTACGGAACGTCCGGAGGGAATAAAAGCAGGTGCGGCGCGCCTTGCGGGCACGGACAGATATCAGATTATGGCAACGGTCGGCGAGCTTCTTGACAATCGGAATCTGTATGAAACTATGTCCGAAGCCAGATGCCCATATGGAGACGGTAATGCCTGTGTGAAAATATCGGATATTATAGAACAGCGTATTGAAAACGGTATGCTCCGCAAAAGCTTTTGACTTTTCGGGACATACCGTTAAATGTTTTAAATTTTTTAAGCCAATTTTCTTTCGAGTCTTTCTCTTATTGCCTTTATAAAACCGATGGAATTTACTGCCGTTGCGGTATATCCTTCGCTTACAAGACCGACAAGATCCTTTGTCATAATACCGTCATTGAGTGTGTCGATACAAGCCTCCTCAAGCTTATCGGCAAAGCTTACGAGATCGCTGAGACCGTCAAGCTCGCCTCTTTTGCGAAGTGCTCCGGACCACGCGTATATAGTTG
>CAYVLG010000054.1:0-7300 GCA_964452345.1 uncultured Lachnospiraceae bacterium | reverse complement strand
AGCGAAAACAAATACTTTTTCGTTCTTATTAAGGGTTCCGCCGTAAAAAACAATTTCAGTAAGTTTTTTGCGGAGCTTTTTTTCAAAAAAGCGACAACGCGTCCTCCACGTCCCTTTTATTAAAGGTTAATTTCCGAATATTCCGTACCGATTTTTTCGCAAAGCAATGTTTCGCGGCGGTGACAGGTGAAAATAAGACTTTGAGGCTTTTCCGGAAGCTGTGCCAAAACGGAAATCACGCTCTCCGCCCTGCCGTCGTCCAACTGACAAAGTGCCTCGTCTAGCATTATCGGCGGCAGCTCACCGCCAAACATACGGCTCATAAGCGCGATACGCAGAGCTATATAAGCCGCGTCACGTGTTCCTCCGCTTAAAAGCTCGGAGGAAACAAGAAATCCGTCCTGCTCAACCGAAACGTCAAGGCTTTTGTTCGTTTGAAGCGACAAATGCGCGCCCTTGCTTATACTTGACAGTATTTCTCCCGCACGGCGGCTGATTTCCGGCGTTACGTTTCCGCTCATCGACGCACTTGCCTCCTCGATACTGCTTTTTGCCAGCATAAGAGCCTCGTAATATTCCTCATCGTGCTTAAGCTTTGCCTCCAGCACTCCTATACGGTCGGCAATTTCAAGCGGTGACTGCGAAATACCCGCCTTCAGCGATATTATCTCTTCGCGCAGGGTCCTAACGTCTCTGTCAAGCGCATCACGCTTTTGCTTGTTAATATCATAGCTCCGTTCCGCCGCCTTTACCTCGTCGGGTGTGACGGCTGACGGGTCTACGGTCAGCGAGGCTCTCAAGCTTTCGCGGTCATATTTAGCCAGATCTGTCTCAAGCTCCGCTATATGCCTGTTATCAGCCTCAAGGCGAACGTTAAGCTCTCGGCGCGCCTTGCATTCCGCGTTTATTTTATCCGACTCACCAATGGTGAGCGCGCGTAACGCTTCGTGTGAGCGGTCTGTTACACGGGCAGTTTTTTCAATAAGCCCGACGAGCCGTTCCTCGGCCTCGAGTGCCGTAAATTTCGCGTCCTCAAGCCGTTCCGAAGCGGCTTTTTTTTCTGCCGCCGCCGTCCTGACCTCTGAAAGAACTGCGGCGCATTTTGTCAGATAATCTTCAAGACCTCCGCGGTCGGTTCCGTATTCGGAGCATATGACGTCTATTTGAGCCGCCGTTTTCTTCGATGTTACAATAACAGCCGTTCCCGCGGCTGCGGCAGCCGCACCGGCGGTGCAAAGTACGGCAAGAAAGAGTATCCGTGCAAACATCATAGCTCCGACTGCAAGACACACTGCGCCGATTGCAATAAGCAACGCTCCCGCAAGCTTTTTCGATTTTATCTTTTTCTCCAACGCATTTACGCGTGACAAAACGGCAGACACACCGCCTTGCGCCTCAACCTTTTCGCCGAGCTCCGCTTGCGACAGGTCATTTTCGCTTGGTGAGAGCAGGGAGTCGTATTGCTTTTGTCTCCTCTCCACACCCTCATTGGCTCCGCGGTAAACGAAATATGCGTTTTTCAGCTCCGCAACGTGATTCTCATCGGGAGTAAATGTACCGATTTGAGAGTTCGGCTTGATTGCCGCCATATCCCTTTTCAGCGTTTCCCTCTCCGATTTCAAAGCGTCCAGCCTGTCAAAGCGGTTCAAAAGCTCCACGGCACGTATCTGCCGCATTGCCTGCTCCGAACGCCTGTATTCCTCTTCAAGCTCCGAAAGCTCTCGGGTTCTGCGCGCAAGCCTTTCGTTTTTTTCGTTCAAAAGCAGCTGCGTATCCTGCGCTTTTCGCTGCTTATCCTTCAGCTCGGCAATTTTAAGATTTTCTTCGTGAAGCAAACCGCCCTCGCCCCTATTGAGCTTGTATTCCTTTCTTACGGCGTCAAGCCGCGCTATCACCTTTTCGGTATCTATACTCTCGTCGGCACTGACAAGCATATTTTCTATTGCGCTTGCCGCTCCTTTACGGCTGATATCAGCCGCCTTCATCTGGGAAATACAGCAGCTGCTCTCAAACGCCTCTGCAGGAACCCCGACCAAAAGCTCCCAAGGCTCTGCATTTACCGTCTCTCCCGTATCTGCGTCCGTTATTTTGAGGTGCTCGCTCCTGGAGCCTGCAACGGAATTACGCTCGATAATGTATCGTTTGCCGCCGTGAAGCACCGTCATCGTTCCCGCCGCGCGGTGACCGTCACGGCTGAAGGCTCGCTCCTTTTCGGCGGTTTTACCTTTCGGAAGTCCGTAAAGCATAAATTTTATAAACAGTAAAAGCGTACTTTTCCCCGCCTCGTTGGAGCCGTAGATTATATTCATACCGCTTGAAAGCGTGATTTTTCGGTTTTTCAGACAACCGAATTCTATTGCGTTAAGCTCGACTATTTTCATATTCCGCCTCCGTCCGTCACGTCTCTGCCCGCAATTGCCGCCAGCCCGATTTTCAGTGCCTTGAGAGCTGCGCGCCGCTCTGCCGTATCCTCGGAGAAAATACGCGGCTTCAGCGTGCGGTAAAGCTCCCCGCGAAGCGTACAGTCCTTTTCAAGAGCGGTTATACTCGGCAGGCAAAGCGTGCTGTCGGTTATTTCAATCGAAACAACATTACCGTACTTTTCTCCTGTCAAGTCACGCACAGTCTCGGCAAGCCCGACCTCTGATTTCAAAATTCCCGTAAGCTCAATACGCAAATGCATGGCCGCTCCGTCAGACAGCTTATCAAGCTCCGAAATAACGGCTTTTTTTACGCCGTCCGCTTCCGTTATGCCGTCAAGTGACAGCTCCTTCGTTATATACCGTATCTCCGATATTATTTTGCGCTCGGCGCGGACATTTCCTTCGGCGTTTATTTCTGCAATGATTACTCCGCCGTCGCCCTGCTCGTCAAAGCTTCTGCCCTCGGGGAACCCGCAGTAGCGTATATTTCCGTCCGTATCGGATACATTGTGCACGTGTCCGAGAGCGGCGTAAACAAAGCCGTGCCGTTTTATATCGGCCGTCATTATCGGTGCGTAACGGGAGTTCGGCTCGTCAAGCTCCGTATGGGCGCATAAAATCGGTATAAGTCCGTTATCAAGCTCTGTGCGAGGCTCCTCTTCAAGCGGATTATGAGACAGCGACTGAGAAAGAAACGCATATCCGGCTACGGTTATACCAAGCTGCGGAAGGTCGAAATATTGGAGCTCGTTAGAATTAAAAACATAAACGTTGCTCGGCAGGCTGTCACTTTTATAAAGGCTTCCGACAACAAACGGGTCGTGATTTCCGGGTGCAATAAATATCGGCTTGCCGAAATTTGCAAAAAGCGAAAGGCACAGCTCTTTTGTCTCGGGTGCTACCGTCGGCGAATCGAAAAGGTCGCCTGCGATAAGTATTACGTCACAGCTCTCGCTGTCCGCCAGACTAAATATTTTTTTGAGAATCGTGCGCTGACGTCCTCTCCTTGCCTCCGCTTCGCTCGGAGACGACGCGCAAAACGGACTGTCAAGATGCAAATCCGCGGTATGCAGTAACTTCATAATAATTCTCCTCTTAGTATAATAAATAGGACGCAATTACGATTTTTTGAAAAAAAGTTTGGCAAAAAACTTTCAAAAATTTATATTTAAAGCGGTAACGTGAGCTTATTAAATCAAACCGAAGATATCGGAGCATTTACATATGGTATTTCGCGCTCCGCGAAGCGCGACAAGGCTACGCGCCTTGACCGCGCAAGTTTTTGAAAAAACTTGACTAAAACTTTTTAGAGAAAAAGCAAAACACAATGAAAAAACAATAATGTTTTTAGTTCACATTAAAGGTTCTGCCCCTCAAAAATAAATTTTCAGGAAGTTTTTGAGCCGCTTTTTTCAAAAAAGCGGCACGCGTCCCCTATAACAAAAATGCGGGAGGATTGGTAAACAGTTCGAGAACGAACACTATAACGCAGGCAGACACGGCAACAAAAAACAAACCTCGGCCGAAATATGCAAGCAGCATAGCGGCAACAAGCGCGGCGAATGCCGCTATCGGCGATTGGGTTGCCGACAGTATGGCGGGAAAAGTCATAACCGCAAGCGTTACGTAGGGAACGTAATAAAGAAACGATTTTACCGTTTTATTCTTTATTTCTTTGCGGATAAGCGTAAGCGGAAGTACGCGGATAAGAAAAGTCACTCCTGCCATACAGGCAATATATACGTATATGTTATTCATTTTGATTCTTATCCTCCGTAATGTCCTTACTTTCCTTAATCGGGAATACAATTGCGGCGGCAAGAGAAATCGCAACCGTAAGAATAATTATTCTTATACCGCTTGAAATATCGCGTATGTACGGAAGCTTTTCAAACGCGAGGCTTGCCGCAAAGCTTACGGCGACGAGCACGGCAACCGTTTTGTTTTTCTTGGCCTCGGGAACGAATACCGAAATAAACATTCCGTAAAGTCCGACCGCAAGCGCACTCAAAAGCCGCACGGGCAATACATTTCCAAGCACGGCTCCTACGAACGTACCGCCGGTCCAGCCGAGCGTTGCCACAACGAACGTACCGTATGTAAAGTACGGCGAAAGCCTGCCGACCAAGGAAACGGATACTCCGAAAATTTCATCAGTTACCGTGAAGCCGAGAAGCAGACGCTCCCACAGCTTTGCCGAAGGCTCCAGCTTTTGCGACAGAGAGGCCGACATCAGAAGATACCGCGCATTGGCAACCGCCTCCATAAGAGCGACCTCGATATACGAAGCCCCTGCCGCTATAAGAGCAAAACCCGCATATTCACCCGCCGAGGCGTTTATCAGCAGACTTGTCAGCGCAGACTGAAGCGGAGCTATACCCGCATTGCGCGCCGCTATTCCGAGAGCTATGGCAACGGCGAAATATCCCATACATATGGGAACTCCTGCCCTCATTCCCTTAAAAAACCACTGTTTCTTTGTCATTTTGTCTCCGAGATAAATTCTATGGGGCTGCCGATTGCGGCAGCCCCAAGCTTATTTTTTGTAATTTAGCTTTTCGGCTGTTACTTTGCTCTCGATTTGGATACGAGAATATTTGTAAGAATACCGAGAATAAGCGCGCACGCGATTGACGTTATGCTGACCTTTCCGAAGGTAAGCGTAAGACCTCCGATACCGGAGATAAGAATTACGCTGACAACGAACAGGTTGGAGTTCTGCTCGAGATCGACCTTCTGTATCATCTTAAGACCGGATACCGCGATAAAGCCGTACAGTGCCATACAAACACCGCCCATTACACAGGACGGAATAGAGTTAACGAATGCCACGAAGGGAGAGATAAAGGCGATAACGATAGCACATACCGCAGCCGCCAGAATTGTTACTACCGATGCATTACCCGTGATTGCAACACAGCCCACGGATTCGCCGTATGTGGTGTTGGGGCAGCCGCCGAAGAACGCGCCGACCATGGAGCCTACACCGTCTCCGAGAAGGGTCTTGTCAAGACCGGGGTCTACAAGCAAATCCTTTTCGATTATCGAGGAAATGTTCTTGTGATCCGCTATATGCTCCGCGAATACGACGAGCGCGACGGGAACATATGCAACGATTATAGTAAGTATATAGGAACCGCTCAGTTCTCCGAAAGCACCGAACGCGGTTACGAAGGTGAAGTCGGGAATATCAATGAATGTAGTTATCTTAACGCCGTCGGCAACAAGAGCCTTAAATGCGCTGAAATCAATTACCTTGAGAGCGTCAACGCCTGCCGCATTACCTATTACCGTGAATATGAGCGCAACCGCATAGCCTGCGAGAATACCTAATATAAAGGGAATAAGCTTTGTCATTTTTTTACCGTAAACGGAGCAGACGATAACGACTGCAAGCGTTACGAGACCGCAAATAACAGCTATAAGCGTGTGTCCGCCTGCGGGAGCCGTGCCGAGATCACCGACCGCATTTCCCGCAAGAGAAAGACCGATAATTGCAACCGTCGGACCGATAACGACCGCGGGCATAAGCTTGTTTATCCACGCAACTCCGACGCATTTTACGACAATTGCGATGGCAACGTAAACGAGACCTGCGAAGATTGCACCGATTATAAGTCCGAGATAACCGAGAGCAACGGTGGAGGCACCTGCAAATGCGGCGGCCATAGAGCCGAGAAACGCAAACGAGGAGCCGAGGAATACGGGGCTTCTGAATTTTGTAAAGAGCAAATAAACTATTGTTCCCGCACCTGCGCCCACGAGAGCCGCGGCGGGCGACATTCCGTTACCCGTGATTACGGGAACCACCAGCGTTGCCGCCATTATCGCGAGCAGCTGCTGAAGAGCAAATACGATAAGACGCGGGAATTTGGGCTTGTCATTGATGTTGTAGATTAGCTTCATATAGAAACCTCCCGAAAAAAATTATGTTTACACACTTATTTAAGTATATCACAAAAAAGATGATTTGTAAATAGAAAAGCAAAGAAAAAAGTCGCAGGCAATCGAAAAATATACTTACTCACAGCTTTTTGCCTTCATAAACGGCGCAAAAGCGAGCCGAGAAGATACATATTTCGGCGGCGGCTATTGACATTTCTTTTCAAATGTGATAAAATTATATATTGAAAAAATATAAGTAAGGCTTTTAAGGAGACAAAAATGCATTGGTCAGATGAAATCGCTCAAAAAATTATCGAGCGTAATCCAAACAAGGAAGAATACGTGTGCGCGGCGGGCATAAGCCCCTCCGGCTCTGTTCATATCGGAAATTTCCGCGATCTTGCAACGCCTCTGTTCGTTGTCAAGGCACTTAAGAAAAAGGGCAAAAAGGCGAGACTTCTAATTTCTTGGGACGAATACGACCGTTGCCGTAAAATTCCCGCAAACGTTCAGGCGGTTGTCGGAAGCTCATACGATAAATACATCGGCTGTCCCTACGTTGACATTCCCGACCCGTGGGGCTGTCACGAGAGCTACGCCGCTCACTTTGAAGATGAATTTCTGAAGGGCATCGAGCCCTTCGGCATAGAGCTCGACTGCCGCTACCAAGCTCAAATGTACCGCTCCGGAAAATATACGCCCGATATTATCGAGGCTCTTCAAAAAAGAGGCGAAATTTTCGAGATACTCGACTCCTTCAAGACGAAGGATCAGAGCAAGAGCGAGGAGGAGCTGAAGGCAGAGCACGACGCCGAAAAGGCGGCATATTATCCCGTCAGCATTTTCTGCCCCGAATGTCACACCGATTTTACCAAAATAACCTCCCTGTCCGACGACTGCACCGAGGCAGATTTTGAATGCCGCTGCGGTCATAAGGGACATTTCAATTTCCTTGAAAACTTCAACTGCAAGCTCGGTTGGAAGATAGATTG
>CAYVLG010000053.1:0-7398 GCA_964452345.1 uncultured Lachnospiraceae bacterium | reverse complement strand
TTGCAGACTACAAGTTTGATAGGTCGGAGGTGTACGCACAGTAATGTGTTTAGCTAACCGATACTAATAGACCGAGGGCTTGAACTTTACGTTCAATGCTTTGTTTACAATTTTTACTTGAGTTTCGATTGTTACTCTCTTTCCTTTATTCGGTTTTCTATGAGGATGACTTAACGAAAAGCCTACACATTAATGTGTAGGCTTTTTGCTTTATATACAAAGGACATACTAATATGAAAATAAAAGGTAGATACATAGAAAACTAATATGTATCTACCTTTTTGTTATGAAAAGAAACTTATAACAGCCGATTTCTATAAATTATTGCTTGTGATACAGCTTTTTTGTCGCGTGTATCGGTTCGCTGGTAAGGTCTATTCCGAGCTTTTTGTAAATATTTATATCGACGTTTGACAGCATAACGCTGACGTGTGCCTGACAGCCTCGTAGCTTGGGAAGCTGTTCCATGGCCATTGCCGCCACAGGATTGGTTGTTGCGGATATGGCAAGCGCAATCAATATTTCGTCGGAATGCAGTCTCGGATTGTTGTTTCCGAGATTTTCAACTTTTAACTTTTGCAGAGGCTCCATAAGTACGGCGGGAAGCAACAAAAGTGAATCGTCAATACCGCCAAGTTTTTTGAGTGCATTCAAAAGTGCAGCCGCAGCGGCTCCCATAAGCTTTGAGGTTTTGCCCGTTACGATACTGCCGTCGCACAGCTCTATCGCCGCCGCAGGCCCTCCGGTTGCCTCCGCCTTGTCGAGTGCCGCTTTAACAACGCGCCTGAACGAAGCGTCTACTCCGACCTTGCTCATTATAAGCTCGCTTTTGTATACCTCCTCGGCGTCGGCTGTACCGTTCCGCTTTCTGCAAAGCGTATCATAGTAACGGCGGACTATTTCCATTTTAGAGGCGTCGCATACTGCCTTGTCGTCAGTTATGCAGTAGCCCGCCATATTAACGCCCATATCTGTCGGCGACTTATAGGGACACTCTCCGTACATTTGCTTGAACATAGCCTGTAAAACGGGGAATATTTCGATATCCCTGTTGTAGTTTACGGCTGTCGTTCCCGTAGCTTCAAGATGGTAGGGGTCTATCATATTTACGTCGTTAAGGTCAACGGTTGCCGCTTCATAAGCCATATTTACGGGGTGTTTGAGCGGAAGATTCCAAATAGGGAACGTCTCGAATTTTGCATATCCCGCTTTGATTCCGCGCTTATTGTCGTGATAAAGCTGTGAAAGGCAGGTTGCCATCTTTCCGCTTCCGGGTCCCGGAGCAGTGACTACAACGAGAGGTTTTGTTGTTTCAATATAATCGTTTTTGCCATAGCCCTCGTCGCTGACTATTTTGCGCACGTTTGTAGGATAGCCTTCAATCGGATAGTGCCTGTAAACCTTGACTCCGAGATTTTCCAGCCTTTTTATAAACGCGTCCGCCGCAGGCTGGTTGGAATACTGCGTGATGACGACTCCGCCAACGTATATGCCGGCTTCGGTAAATGCGTCCATAAGTCGGAGCGTGTCCATATCGTAGGTTATGCCGAGGTCGCCGCGCATTTTGTTTTGTTCGATAGATGTTGCGGATACAACGATTATTATTTCCGCATTATCCTTCATACTTATAAGCATTCTTATCTTGCTGTCGGGACAAAAGCCCGGGAGTACTCTTGAAGCATGATAATCGTCAAAAAGCTTTCCACCGAATTCAAGATACAGCTTTCCGCCGAAGCTTGAAATTCTTTCGAGAATTTTCCGAGATTGAAGCTCTATATATTTATCATTGTCAAATCCCTTTTTGTACATTGAAAACCTCTCAGTATAAATAAAAAATAGTTCATATATATTTTAATACATTTTTTTATTTTTTTCAAGTGCATATTACAAATAAATCTTTAAATTTTTTAATAATTTTGAATTAAGGCGGAAAAGCACGTAAAACAAATTGTCAAAACGGATTTTTCAGCATAATATGTTATGGAAAGAGCTATTGCTCGATAATCAGATTAGGAGGAAAAGATATGTCTGAAAACAGATTCCCGTGCGGTGCGAATGACAGAGGAATGCAAAAGCTCGAAACTGTTTGTATAGATACAAATAGAGTGTTGGACTCTTGCCGTGACCGAGATTGCTTCGAGGATGTCAAGGTAATGCTTACAAGCTTCGGCAATGATATTTTGGAGCATACAACGAATATTCGCGCCAAAAGCGCGCATATCGAATGGACGCAAATAGGAATAGACCCGATAAAATTCAATCGCGGTTTTTATTCCGTAAATATCAAGTTCTTTGTCAGAATATGTCTTGAGGCGTGCCTGTGCGGAGGAAGAACGCAGGATTTTGAAGGAATAGCGGTGCTTGATAAAAGAGTTATACTTTACGGCAGCGAAAGCGGAGTAAGTATATTCAAGAGCAGTGCGGACGGTTCCGATTTTTGCGAGGCTCCCGAGCCTTGCCGTTCGTCTCCGAACGTTCCCATTGCAATAGTGGATTCTGTTGTCTCTTAATAGGTAAATATAATCAGGCGGAAGGCTTCCCGTTAACGGAGAAGTATTCCGCCTGATTGGCTTCGGACAGTTTATTCATTATAAAATATAGCGTCTCTTGTTTTTCTGAATTCGCCCGGTGTCATATGACATTCCTTTTTGAAGGCGTTGCTGAATTGGCTTGTTTTTCCGAATGCAAGCTCTTCGGCGATTTGCGCTACGGTTTTATTCGTATTCAGCAGCATATATTTTGCTTCGAGTATTTTGAGCGATATATAGTATGAATGCGGAGTGTGCTGTGTATAAGTTTTAAAGAGATGATTGAAGTGAGACTGACTGTACCCGATATGCGCGGCTATATCGCTTACGGAAATATTTTCGGTCAAATGCTCGCGCATATATCTTGTTGCCTCGAAAAGGGTACGCTGATTTTGAGATTGAGAAGCGTGCGGATATTGTGTGTTTCGCTCTTTTTTTGAGAGATATACCAAAATTGTCAGCAATTGCAGGTACGCCTGCATTTCAGCGATCGGGTCGCTTTTATTTGCAATATATTCCATTAATTTGCTCCAAAGAGCTTTTATTTTTTCATCGGCACATATATGATGTGGTATGGTTTCTAAAATAAAATCAAAATTTGTGCCGTTTTCCTCCGATGTTACGATAAAGTAAAAAAATTCCGTTTCCGCTTCGGAGCCTATGGTAAATCTGCTGCTTCTTATATCTCCCGGTCTGTTGAAGGTTATCGTATCTTTTTGTATAGGATATATAATGTTGTTGATAACCGTCTCACCGTAGGCTTTTTTGTGATATTCAAGCTCATATGTCAGCACAAAGCGCGCGGGTGTTTTCTTTTTCTTCCTTTTGTTATACCACGTTCCGTTTCCTATAATAAGTATCTCGGGAAATTTCATACAAATTCTCCTTATATTTCTTGTGATTCGTTGTTTTGTGGTGTATAAAAACAAAAAAATAGTTGTTTTTGGGGGTAAAAAAGCATAAAAAGGGAGTTTCCAAATCGTTTGATTTGTGTTATCATATATACAGTATACAATATATTTACCATTTTGTCAAGTAAGGAGAACAAAAATGCCTTTTGTAACAGCAAATCCTCAAAAATACGATATGAAAAATCAAACAGCAGTTGAAGGACACGCTCCAAGCCTGCTTCCGTCGGATAAGAATTGGAAGCTTGTATGGAACGATGAGTTTGACGGCAACGCTCTTGATGAGAGTAAATGGAATTACCGCCTCAAATTCTGGGGCTACCGCTCTCCCGCCTTTACCGATGAGGGAGTTGAGGTAAGCGACGGTACTCTTAAAATAAATCTTCTTCGCAAGGGCGACGATTTCTGCTCCGCGCATTTGCAGACAGGAGGTCTTACGTTTGACAATCCCCGTGACGCAACGTCAAAGAAGTTTTGGCCCTTCGGAGCGAAGGACGAGTTCAAGTTTATGCACAAATACGGATACTACGAAATACGCTGCCGATTGCCGAAATGTGACGGCTGGCACTGTGCGTTTTGGCTTCAGTCTCCGTCCATAGGCGCGCATCCCGATCCTGCGGTAGCGGGCGTTGAGTGCGACATTATGGAAAACTACCGTCAGCATAAGTTCGGCACCATGGTGTGCGGCTGCGGCTGGGGGGGCTACGGAGCCGAGGGAAAATGGGCAGGTCACTATGAATTTCCTCTTGAGGAGACCGAGGACGGCTGGCATAACTACGCTGTTCATTGGACGCCCGAAGGATATACGTTTTACGCCGACGGTAACATAGTAGGCAAGCAGATGGCACCCGAATGTGCGGTTTCACAGGTAGAGCAGTTTGTGCTTGTTACTACCGAATGTCACGGCTACAACAGAGTATTCAAGGCTCAGGGCGAGGCAGGCGAGGTGGTTAAGGGATGTTGCGCAGGCGAGCCTGTTCCCGAACTGTTCGAGGCGGTACTGCCCGACGTCTTTGAAGTGGATTACGTAAGAGTTTACGACGAAGTGTAATTTGCACGGAGGTGGAAAATGAAAAAAAGATTTTTTGCTTTTCTGCTTTGTCTATGCTTTATAATTCCTCTTGCCGTTTCGTGTAACGGCGACGGCGGGGATGACGAAACGGGTAATTCTTCGGATACGTCGGACAATCAGTCCGAGAGTACATCCGCCTCTGCCGATACAGTCGGTGAACCGAATCTCCGCCTTGTAAGCTTTAACGTTCGTATGGATCTTGAAACCAACGGTACTAAACTCAAGGCAACCTCTCAAAACAGAGTACAGGCAGTCCGCGAGCAGATACTTTCCTATGAGCCCGATGTTATTGGGCTTCAGGAGGACGTACAGAATTGGGTAGATAACATAAATATAAGCACCGACAGCTATACGCGTTATATGCCGAATGAGAAAATGCTGTACGCAACTCAGGAATACTTATCCATATACGTAAAAAATGGTATTACGGTTAAATCTAACGGTTGGAAATGGCTTACTAACGACGGTACGTCTCTCGGTACTGCATTAACGTATGCTGAACTTACCGACGGCGACGGGTACTGCGATATGAGCAAAGACGACCTGAAAAAGCTTGGAATTACCAATAACGCATCACTGCTTACAAAATATACGGACAGCGATACGGGAACAAGCTACGGTTCCAAGCTGGCGGCAAGACTTATGAACTATGTTGTGCTTGAGGTGAACGGAAAGGACGTTATTTACGTTAACGCTCATTTTCAGCACAGAGGCTACAGCGAGGCGGAGTATACCGATCATCCGCTGTATATGCTACGTTACTATGAAAGACTTATGCAGTACGATATGCTTAAGGCGCAGATAGAAGAGCTTAAAAATACATACATCGACGCTTACGTCATAATATCGGGGGACTTTAACGACACATCGTCAAGCGAATTTTTCAAAAATATTGAAAAAGATTTTACCGACAGTATGGATGTTGCCGAAAAGGGAATTAAGCTTGAGCACACATACAGTCCGTGTTTCAAAATAGATAAGCAGGGACAGGGCTATACCGCGGATAACGAGAACGAGCGCATCGGCAGAATAGATTTCTGTATGGTTTCGGAAAATCTCAAAGACCGCGTGGCACTTTATCAGGTTGGAGCGGTTAAATGGACTCTTGCACAGGCAGAGGGAACGGCAATGCAGAATGTAAACGTTTACCCGTCTGATCACCTGCCCGTCATTGTCGATTTTTGCATAGGTTGATTTTTTAAAATTTATATTATATTAGTTGTAATATAAAAACAAAATAAAATAAAAAAGGAGACGAAATTTATGAGAAAACTCAAATTTACGGCACTTGTTCTTGCTTTTCTCATGCTTTTTTCCGCATTGACTGCCTGCGGAAGTAAGGATGAAGAGGGCAAAGAAACGAACGGAGGCACGGTATCCTCAAATACCGAGGAAAGACTTCCTCTTACCGTTGCTGCCGAGGACAACGGAGGCAAGGATTTTAATATCCTTATACCGACGCACAACACGCTTGATTATGCCAATGAAGTAGGCGGCACGGTAGTAAGTCAGGCGGTATACGACGTTGATACCAAGGTTGAAGAGCATTTGGGTATAAATATTATATATACTCAGCTCGACGGTAACTGGGCAAACCGCTCTACATTTAATAACCGTTTGCTCGCTATGGCAATGGACGCAGCGTCGGAGTACGACCTTATAATGTGCGAAACGAGTGCGTCGTATGCGTATGCTTTGCAGAACGGTCTTGTTGCCGATATGATGACCGTTGACGCGCTTCAGCTTGACAGTCCGTGGTATCTTGACAATATGCTTGAAAACTACGGTATCAACGGCAAGCTGTACGGTGTCAGAAGCGACGCGTCGCTTACGGAATATTCTACCTTGTCGGCGGTATTCTTCAATGAGGATTTGAGAACCGAGTACAAGCTTGAAAGCATTTACGATTTGGTCGACAATAACCTTTGGACAATCGACGCGATGTTTGAAATGGCAAAAAAGGTCGGCGGATCGTCTGACGGAAGCACAGGAGATCTTTCTTCCGATACCTTCG
Source organism: uncultured Lachnospiraceae bacterium (assembly GCA_964452345.1). Classification (GTDB taxonomy): domain Bacteria; phylum Bacillota; class Clostridia; order Oscillospirales; family CAG-272; genus HGM12713. The sequence continues at coordinate 876 of CAYVLG010000053.1, read as the reverse complement.
GATTTATCGGACACTGCGTTGCTTCGAGAGGATTTCTTACCGCGTTTAATATTGAGGTCACGGAGAAAAGCTCCAAGGACGGAAATATTTATATGAAAGATTCGGCGAGCGAAAGCTTTATTACAATGTATGACCACGTAAGCTCCGTAATCGCAAACAATGTTTCCAATATGGTGGTTACGGTTTCTGCCGATTCGGACGCAGGCGAAAACGCATTTGCAACGGGACGTTCGCTGTTCTATCACGGATTTCTTTCGCAGGGCGACAGCTTCCGAGGAAGCTCCTTTGAATGGGGCTTGGCGCCTGTGCCGATGTATAGTACGGATACGCAGAATAGATACTATACTCCCGCAGGTACGCAGGCGGCAATGCAGATGATAATGAAGAATGCGTCGGATATTCAGCTTACGGGTAAGGTTATGGAGGTAAAAGCTTACTATTCTCACTATGAAGCGGTACCTGCATATTACGAACAGACTCTCGGACTTCAGTATGCAACAAGCGCACGTCAGATGGATATGCTTGAAATAATCCGTGAAAACGCCGTGCTTACCTACCTCGGAGCTATGTGCTCGAATATTTCTCCCGACCCGTACAATATGTTCCAAATGGATACCTATTGGCGCAACGATAAGGTTGCAGGCTCTATTTCGACCTATTATTCCACTAATATAAGTTCTTGGAACAATCAGCTTTCAAAGCTTTATAAGAGCCTTTCCTGATAGCATTGCGTAAAGCATTACTATAAAAATAAAAAATCGGAGGATAACTATGAAAAAGTTAATTGCCATCGTACTCACGGCGATACTTGCATTAAGTATTGCAATCCCTGCCATGGCGGCAGATGTTCAGATTACCACAGATATTGTCGGTTAT
>CAYVLG010000052.1:0-7408 GCA_964452345.1 uncultured Lachnospiraceae bacterium | reverse complement strand
CTTTCCCAGAGCTTTATCTTTCTGGTTCAACCTGCGGCGATTTATTCTTTTCGGACACGCTGATTCGGTCCGCCGAACGTGAGCTTGTGCGTATCGCTTCCGAAACGTGCGACACCGATACTATTATTATAATCGGTTTTCCCTATATTGTCAATGATAAAATTTATAATTGCGCCGCTTTTTGTCAAAAAGGACAAATTCTAGGTATTATTCCAAAGTCTATTCTCAATATTGCCGAAGCAAGATATTTTTCATCCTACATCGGAAGCACCGTAAGCATAAGGCTCGGAGACGACTACACCGTTTTCGGAAACGGCATTTTATTTACCGATATGAATATGCGTTCGCTGAAAATAGGTATCGAAATCGGAGACGAAGCATTTTCGTGTATACCGCCGTCCGCAAATCTTTGTATGCTGGGAGCAACGGTAATAGTCAATCCGTTTGCCGCTCCCGAAGCTATCGGCTCAAAAGAATATACAAATACAATGCTCTCTTCACTTTCGGCAAGAAGCATATGCGGATACATTCACGCCGAAGCCGGAAAAGGTGAATCTACCACCGACGGAGTATACGGAGGTAAGCTTTCCGTATATGAAAACGGCAAAATCATTGCCGAAAATCAACCTTTCGGCGATAATGAAATAATTGTTACCGAGCTTGATTTGGAGCTTATTTCCGCTGAAAGACGCCGAATCAATCAATTTGCAACACGCAGCACGGAAGCAATGCAGCAAATATATTTTGAGCTTGAGGAAAATACTACGGAGCTTACAAGAAAAATCTCTCCGTTTCCGTTTATACCCGAAAAGCAATCCGATATAAATACCGTTTGCGAGAAAATACTTACAATTCAAGCTCACGCTCTTGCTCAACGAATAACCAAAGCATATGCCGAAAAATGCGTTATAGGCATTTCCGGAGGACTCGATTCCTGCCTTGCGGTGCTTGCAGCCGCCAAGGCTATGGATCTGCTCGGCAAATCAAGAAAAAACATTATAGGCGTGACAATGCCCTGCTTCGGTACGACTCAAAGAACACGTTCAAACGCGGAAATACTTTGTGAAGAGCTCGGCGTATCCTTCAGATGCGTAAATATCGGAAATTCAGTAAAACAGCACTTTAACGATATAGGTCACGACGAAGAAAATCGAAACGTTGTTTACGAAAACGCACAGGCGCGCGAGCGTACTCAGGTTATAATGGACATAGCCAATGCCGAAAACGGTCTTGTAATCGGAACAGGCGACCTTTCCGAACTTGCTCTCGGCTGGGCAACATATAACGGAGATCATATGTCAATGTACGGAATAAACGGAGGTGTGCCGAAAACGCTTATCCGACATATCGTTGCATATTGCGCGGATAACGCCGAAGCCGACGGAGCGGCAGCTCTTGCAGCCGCATTGAGAGATATTCTCTATACTCCCGTAAGTCCCGAGCTCCTTCCTGCCGAGGAGGACGGAAGCATCGCTCAAAAAACAGAGGATCTTGTCGGACCGTATGAAATACACGATTTTTATATTTTCTATCTGCTCCGTTACGGCTTTGCACCCGATAAGCTTTTCAGAATGGCAAAAGCCGCGTTTAACGGTAAATACAGTGACGAGATTCTTTTAAAATGGCTGAAAAATCTTTTAAAACGTTTCTTTGCACAGCAGTTCAAGCGTTCCTGCCTTCCCGACGGACCAAAAGTAGGAACGGTAGGCGTTTCGCCGCGAGGAAGCTGGTGTATGCCAAGCGACGCGTCAAACGCCGAATGGCTTTCATTAACCGACAATATATAAAATTCAAAGGCTTCTTTTATGTTTTTCAGCATAAAGGAAGCCTTTTTACATTTATGAATTTTTTAACTGTTTTCCAGCAAATCGCAAATATACGAATAAAATTCCAAATATTTTTCGGTATCGTCGGGAACAAAACGATATCCCGTCTTTTCGGCAATATAAAAGCCTTCGCCGTCCAAATACACAGTACAGCTGCCGTTATTTTTCTTGAAAATTATTCTCGTATCCCAAAAGCCCAAGCTTCCGTCAACGGTTCCGTCATAATGTCTGTCATTTACGGCTTCCAGAAAATATGAAATCAGTCCTTCCGCCTCATCTCCCGTAACGATCGCCTCGGCTCCCGAAGAGTATGCGTCATAATAAAGCGGAGCCGTTATAAGTATTTCGTCGCATTCTTCAATTTCTTTTATCAAGCCGTTAAGCTTAAAATGACCTATCAGACAATCAAGAAAGAAACAAACTACTATAATCAAAGCAATAATAACCGCACAAGTCACAGCTGTTATTATGAGCGGCTTGTTTACCTTGTTTTTCATGTTTTCTCCTTTTGAGCCGCTCTCAAAGAGTTAAGCACGGCAAGTACCGCGGCTCCGACGTCGGCAACTATTGCTAGCTCTATGGGCACCTTGACGCCGAACAGCGCCAACAGTATGCTTAAAACAAGCACACCTATTTTTATACCAAGCGACAAAGCAATATTTGAGTTTGCGATTTTTGATGTTCTTTTGGAAATTTTTATAGCCTCGGCTATCTTTTCGATGTTATCGTCCATCAAAACCATATCCGCACTTTCTACGGTAAGAGCAGAGCCGCAGTTCCCCATTGCGATACCTATATCGGCGGCGGAAATTACCGCGGAATCATTCAGTCCGTCACCGCAATATGCGCAGCAGGCATCGTTGTTTTTTTCACTTTTTATTCGTTCAAAAACAGACAGCTTCCCGTCAGGTGTACACAAGCTGTAATATTCTTCTATTCCAACGGTTTTACAAACCTCGCCGACAGAATGTTCCGTATCACCGCTTATAACGGAAATCCGTTTTACTCCAAGTGCACGCAGTTCTTTGACTGTATTGGAAAGGCCGTCCTTGACGTGCGAAGAAAATTCGAGGCGGCCGAGAAGCTTTCCGTCCAAAGCACCGTAAATATAAGTCGTTTCGCACGGTTCGGCATAAATTCCGTTTTCGTTCATAAGCTTAACGTTTCCGAAAACAGCCTTTTTTCCGTCCGCCGTACATATTACTCCTCTGCCGCTTATATTTTCAACGTTCGAAACAGCAACAGCGCTTTCAAAAGTGCAGGCTCGGCAAAATGAAACCGCCGCCGCATGCGGAGAATGTATGAGTACAGCTTTTGCGAGAATCTCAAAAGACTCTTTGGAAATATCACCGTACAGGACAGCACCGTCATAGCTCATTACAGATTCTGTCAATGTTCCCGTTTTGTCAAAAGCGATACATTCAAGACGTGTCAGTCCATCCATAACCTCTCCGCCTTTAAACACAATACCGCGTCTTGCCGCACTGCCCATGCCTGCAAAATATGTCAGCGGCACAGACAAAACCAAAGAGCACGGACAAGATACGACAAGCACCATAATAGCGGCACGGAGCCATTCCGTAACGTTTCCGCTTATTACCGAACCAATCGCAAAGACAAGTGCCGATGTACAGAACGCTATCGGTGTAAATACAGCCGCAAACCGCGATATTTTTTTCTCCGTTGCAGCCTTTCTTTTTCCTGCCTCTTCAACAGCACGCGTAAGGCGGGCGACAACGGAATTTTCATATTTTTTGGTTACCCTGACGGTAACAGAGCCCTCAACAACCAAAGAGCCGGAAAGCACGTCGACACCGCAATACAAATCAAGCGGCTTTTCTTCACCCGTTACGGATGACGTATCGGCACTTCCTCCGCCCGAAGCCACAACTCCGTCAAGCGGTATGCGTTCTCCGGAATTGACAATGATTATTTCGTCTGTTACAACCTCCGAAGGATTTACTCGAACCGTCGTACCGTTACGAATAACGTTCGCAAAATCAGGCGTTATCTCCAGAAGCTCCGATATATTTCTTTTTGAACGCGAATATGCACCGTCGGAAATGGTTTCTCCAAGTGAATATAAATACATAACAGCCGCCGCGTCGGCATACTCGCCTATTATAAAGGCTCCGACGGTCGCAGCAAACATCAGCGTAAATTCCGTAAATATTTTTTTCTTTGAAAATCCTTCCAACATTTCTTTTATAACGGGAAGTCCGAAAAAAGCATATCCTACACAAGCGGCAATAATCGATATGCCGTAAGGAAGAAAACTCATAAATCCGATTATAACGGGAATGGCTCCGAATATATAACGTAAAACAGTACTTTTTATGTTTCTTTCTTCGCCGTGCCCATGCTCGTGTCCGCAGCAGCAAGCGCCTTCTTCGTGATGCTCGTGATGTTCGTGATGTTCATGGTGCTCTTGGTGATTATGTTCTTCGCAATGCTCACAAGCGCATTTTTTCTCTTTTTTCATAATTATCTTTCCTCCTCGCTTACGTGCAAAAGTGCCATATCGAGCATAAGTCTTACGTGCTCATCCGATATTGAATATACAATGCTTTTTCCGCTTCTCTTTACCCTTACGAGATCCGCCTTGCGGAGTATTGCCAGCTGATGAGATATCGCCGACTGACTCATTCCCACTCTTTCCGATATATGCATAACACAAAGGCTTCCCTCCAACAACTCAATCAGTATGGAAAGTCTCGTTTTATCCCCCATTATTTTAAAAAATGCACTCATCTTGTCAAGTGAAATATCGCTTGCAAGCAACGGTTGATTTTTGTTTTGCTGCATAAACCCTGCTCCTTCAAATTTATTTGCATTCATATGAATGTTAACTCATATGAATATATTATCATACAAATTGCAAATTGTCAAGTATTTTTTATAGATTTGCCATTTGTTTACACTGTGTTAAAAAATTAGGTATATAATGTTATACATAAAGGATAAAATCCAAATTAATACTGTAGGAGCTGTTATGTTAAATATTTTCAAAAGCAAACGTGCGCTGACCGTATACGGTATAGGCGTTCTTGCAATTACCGTTATATGTATCCTTTTACGCCTGTTTTCTATCATGTTTTTTTTCGACGTTAATATAGGCTACTATTCCAACGGTGCCGCACTCCCGATAATTCTGAATATAATTCTTTTCGCCGTGACTGCCGCTATGCTTGTTTTCTGTTTTATTCGGCCATTAAAGCTCAAGCCGTCAGCTCCCGCGGCAACAAAATCCGTCAAGCGGTCAGCGGTCCTTCCCGCCGTCGGATTTGCATTATACGCAATTATATATTTCAAATGGATGACTGAGTATCTATCCGTATACGGTACACTTTCGTTTTCTCATATAATTACTTTTGTGTCAACGGTTTTAGCGTGTATATTCTTCTGCCTTTTTGCATTCAGAAAAAACAACGCCGATATCATATATATCTTAACGGGAATTTTTGCGGTGGTTTGGCTGGTGTCGGCTCTTTCTGAATGCTATTTCGACACACTGGTTCAAATGAATTCTCCCAATAAGCTTATATTTCAGTTTTCGGTTCTCGGTGCTATGCTGTTGGTCGTAAATGAATTAAGACAGTGGCTTGATTTCAAGCGTCCCAATTTTCATCTTTTTTCTGCAAGCGCAGCCACAATATTCACACTTACAAGCTCTGTTCCCTCAATAATATGCTATTTCACCGATAATATGCCAAAAAGCTATACCCTGCTATACTCGGATACGGTACTTCTCGGCATTGGAATATTCGCAACGGTAAGACTTATAAATTTATGCTTTAAGGTCAATGAAATTGCCGACGCGTCGGATAACGAAAATACCATGTTAAACGTTATATCCGACAATGATACCGATGAAAACATTGAAGACGTTAACAATGACCGAAGGAGAGAAATATGAGTGCAAACGACCGAATACAGTGGCTTCACAAAATGATTGCCGACGGCTGTTATCCCAACGGCAGTGACGTATCGAACAAATTCGGAATTTCGGCACGTCAGGCGCAAAGAGATATCGAGCATATGAAAAACGCTCTCGGTGCTCCGATTGCATACAGTCCGTCACGCAGGGGCTACTTTTACGAAAAAGACTTTATCCTCCCTTCCATGGTTAATACGGAAAACGAATCGGATTACAATGCGGTGCTGTCCGGACTGTACGATTTTAATGATAAATCGGCAAAGGTGTCGGTTGTCCAAATGCAGCTTCCGTATTCGGCAGTGCTTGAAATACGCGACAAAATAACGGTTATGAATTTACGCAGCTTTATTGTCGGAGAAGAACAGCGTCATCGATACCGCTGTGAATTTCCGAGTATAGAGCTGTTTCTCGGCGTTATTATGTCGACGGGAGCGGAAATCAGAATCATATCTCCCGATTGGCTGCGTGAACGTTTGATAGAATTTGCAAACAGAATTCTTGAATGTAACAGTTAATCGGCAAACCGCCGTGCGTTTCTTCGCGCACGGCGGTTTTACTGTCTGCAATAATTTTAATTAATGTCTGTGTATTTTTTGATTTGCGGGATAACCGATACAAGCGAGCCTGCAATGGCAGTTATTATTATTTCCGGAATCATATACAAGCCGTTATAAAATACGGAATATAAAAGCGACAAGCCTTTACCGCTGAATTTTGCAAGTACCTTCTCGCCTATTGCATAAAAGCCGTCTTGAGAAAAGAACCATTCGGCCCAAGCACCGTAGAAAATATATCCCGAAATTATGTGACATATATAACGAAGAAAAAGCGCTAAAATAACACCTAAAACAATCGCCAACGTTTTGTTCTTTATCAAATTGTGGAAAATTCCGCCGATTCCGAGAACGGTATATGCAAAAAAATAATCCAACAATATTATCGCGAATGCGACAGCGACGCCCATATAGTCGTCAGACGACGGAGTAAACAATGCAAGAACCGTTGACCCCATTATTATCGAAATAATTATTTGTATACACGAATAAGCAAACGAGGTAAAAAATCCCCATTTTAAACCGTACATATACGATACCAGCACTATGGGCAGCATACTTGCAACCGTAAATCCGCCTCCGAACGGCAAATTAAGAAAAGGGATAAATTCGCATACAACCGAAAGAACGGTTGCAAGTGCAAGCATTACCGCCGACAAAGTCAGCCTTTGAGTTTTTTGCGTCGTATTCATATCGACACCTCCGAAAAAATAAAAATATACGAAAACCGCACGGAAATCTCCGTGCGGTTGAATTACAAATTCCGTATCTTTTATTGATATTCGGAAACCAATCTCCCTACGCCGGCATTATCCGTATCAGGTTAAAGGGTTCGGCATACGCCGTCTCAGCCACTTGCGGGCACCCCCGATTTCTATGCGATTTTCTGTATTCGATTATATCACAATTGTTTATATTTGTCAATACAAAAATGAAAAATCAGTAATTATAATTTGCTCCGACCGTTTTTATACTTACGCTCTTCAAGCGATCCTCGTCAATTACTATGTTTTCCCTGTATTTTTGCAAATAGTCGTCCAAAAGATTGTTCTTCAAGGATGACAAAAAGCTGTACGTTCCGTCCTCGGTAA
>CAYVLG010000051.1:0-7411 GCA_964452345.1 uncultured Lachnospiraceae bacterium | reverse complement strand
ATAAAAATGAAAAAAATAATTTCAGTGGTATTGGCAGTGCTTATGCTGGCGCTTGCTCTTACCGCATGCGGAAAAAAGAACAGCGATTTTGTCGCAACCGACGCCGCCGACCTTCTCAAAGAGGATTTCGGTATAGCGGTTAAGAAGGGCAATACCGCATTGCTCGAGGCTGTCAATACGGTTATTGACGAATGGGTCAAAGACGGTACCATGAACGAATACGTTGAATATTATACCGCACTTGCCGACTACGAGGCAGGCAAAGAAGGTGTTGAAAAGCCCGAAGCCGGCGAGCTTGCCACAAGCTGGGATTTCGGTTCCGCAACGGAAACCGTCACCGTTTACACGGAGTCGGGATTTGCACCGTTTGAGTTTATATCCAACGGAAGCGTTATAGGCGTTGACATAGCAATTATGAGCCAGGTTGCCGTAAATATGGGCAAAAAGCTTGATGTTAAAGACGTTGCCTTCGATACAATTCCTACGTGTGTCGACCAGGCGTCGGGAGACGCAGTCGGTGCTGCCGGAATGACTATCAGCGACGAGAGAAAAGAAACGGTTGACTTTTCCAATATTTATTACAGCTCCACGCTTGTAATTGTTTCCGCAAAGGATTCTGCAATTTCGAGCGTCAAGGATCTTGACGGTCTCAAGGTAGCCGTTCAGGAGGGTACAAGCGGAGACCTTATAATATCTGCCGCAATGACCGCCGACGGACATAAATACGAGGTTGAAAACGACGACGGAGAGACAAGCGAGGTTGTAATCAAGGTCGGCGAAAAGACCGAGGTTGCACGCTATAAGCAGTATGCACTTGCTCTTGAGGATTTGAAGTCGGGAAGAGTAGACGCTATTCTTATGGACAAGCTTCCCGCACAGACGATGCTTGCCATAGCCGATTAATTCAGAAAAACAATAATGAAGTGAGAGAGCTGAATGCTCTCTCACTTACTTTGCAAAGGAGATTTTAATGGACGCTTTGCGCGATTTTTTTATAAATATTTATAAAAGATTTTCCAAGTCCTTTCTCGAACAAAACAGATGGAAAATGTATTTTGAGGGACTCGGAAATACACTTATCATAGCATTGATAGCTACGCTTATAGGTATAACGATAGGCGTTGCTTTGGCTATGGTGAAATATATAAACAAAAGAACGGGAAAATTAAATATACTGAATAAGCTTGCAAGCATTTACATAACGATTATCCGCGGAACTCCCGTAGTGCTTCAGCTTATGATTCTTTATTTTATCGTTTTTTCGGGATTTGATAACGGAATAGTAATAGGAGCAATAACATTCGGTCTTAATTCGGGTGCGTATGTTGCAGAAATCGCGCGTGCGGGCTTTGAAAGCGTAGATGACGGACAGATGGAGGCGGGACGCTCGCTGGGAATGTCAACCGCACAAACAATGTGGCATATAATCATTCCTCAGGCCATAAGAAATTGTCTGCCGCCTCTGTTCAACGAATTTATAACGCTCGTCAAGGAAACTGCAATTGTAGGATACGTCGGTATAATGGACCTTGGAAAAATTCCGGGTTTGATTCAGTCGAGAACGTTCGATTATCTGTTTCCGCTTCTTATAGCGGCAGTACTTTATCTGATTGTCGTTATGATACTTACAAAAATTTTGCATATTATTGAAAAGCGTTTTTCAAAATCCGACAGAAGAAACGGAGGTAATAACTGATGGTAAACGAAATGCCGCTTATTCAGGTAAAGGGTTTGAAAAAAGCGTTTGGGGACGCAGTTATACTTAACGACGTTTCGATAGATATTCACAAGGGAGAGCGTGTTGTCGTTATAGGACCGTCGGGCTCCGGAAAAAGTACGTTTTTGAGATGTCTTAATCTGTTGGAAGCGCCGACCGACGGAGAAATTGTTTTTGAAGATACCGTTCTTACGGCACCCAAAATAAATATAAATCTTCAGCGCCAAAAAATGGGAATGGTATTTCAGCAATTCAATCTTTTTAATAATAAGACCGTTCTCGAAAACATTATGCTCGCTCCGATGACTATACACGGTAAGAAGTCCAAAAAGAACGGGAAGGACAAAAAGCAGTATGCCGAAGAATGCAGAAATAAAGCTATGGCATTGCTGAAAAGAATCGGTCTCGAAGATAAAGCAAATGCGTATCCTTCAACCCTTTCGGGAGGACAAAAGCAAAGAATTGCCATTATCCGCGCTCTTGCCATGGAGCCCGACGTTATGCTTTTCGATGAGCCCACGTCGGCGCTTGACCCCGAAATGGTAGGCGAGGTGCTTGACTTGATGAAGGAGCTTGCCGACGAGGGAATGACAATGGTTGTCGTAACTCACGAAATGGGCTTTGCAAGAGAGGTTGCCGACCGTGTAATATTTATGTGCGACGGTGTTATCGCGGAGCAGGCTCCGCCCGAAGAATTTTTCGATAATCCGAAGAATCCTCGGCTGAAGCAGTTTTTACAAAAGGTTTTATAAAACGCAAAAACGGGATTTTGAAAGTCAAAATCCCGTTTTTGATATTATTTTAAATTTTAATCCTGAGCGTCCTCGGCATGGACATCTACACATCTTACCGCAGAGCGAAGGATTCTTATCTTTGCTCTGTCGTGACCCGTTTCGATCATAAGAGTTTCTTCTTTGATGCTGACTATTTTTCCGATAATGCCGCCGATCGTTGTAATTTCATCTCCGACCTGAAGATTGTTTCTCATGTTGTTTACTTCTTTTTCCTGCTTCTTTTGAGGTCTTATCATAAAGAAGTACAAAGCCACGAACATTACTACGATAATTATAATAGAAAAAATTGATTCCATTTCATTCCTCCAAATAACAATTTATAATATTATAGCACATATTTCCATATATTACAATAAATGAATTGTGAATAAATTGTTTATATTCTGCTATTCGTAATTTTAATTTCCAAAACTGTTGAAATATTGAAATTATTGTGATATAATAAATATGTTGTGATTTAATTTTGATTTTGAGAGGAAATCCATGCCGATAAAGAAAAAATATATAGAGTGTGCAAAAATTATAAATACTCACGGATGCCATGGCGCAATTAAGCTTGAGTCGTGGTGCAATACGGCAGAAGAGCTTGCCGAATTGAAAACACTGTATTTATTCGAAAACGGAAGCTATATTTCAAAAAAAGTAAAGAAGGCTTCGATATTTAAGCAGTTCGTTATCGCCGAGCTTGAGGACGTAGACGATATGGATAAAGCAATATCGCTGAAGAATAAAATTCTTTATGCCGACAGAAACGAATTTCAGCTGTCGGAGGGAGAATATTTTATTGCCGATATAATAGGACTTGACGTAATAGACGCGGAGAACGGAACGTGCTACGGCAAGATTTCCGATATAACGAACAGAGGTGCTTCCGACTTGTATATAGTGAAAAACGAATCCGGAGAGCATATGGTACCGTCGGAATTTGTCGTCAAAACGGATATCGAAAACGGAGTTTATATTAACGTCATTCCCGGTCTTATCGATTGAGGTAAATAATGATATTTGATATAATGACGTTATTTCCGACACTTGTTGAGCAGGTGCTTGGAGAAAGTATTATCGGCAGAGCGCAAAAAAAAGGCGTTATAGAGGTCGAGTGTCACAATATAAGAGATTATTCGGAGGACAAGCACAGACGCGTTGACGATACGCCTTACGGCGGAGGCAAGGGAATGCTTATGATGGCTCCTCCGATATACAATTGCTATGAGGCAATACTGAAAAAGCGTTCGTCGGACGGCGGCAGGCGTAAGGTGATATATATGTCTCCCGGCGGAAAGCTGTTTGACCAGAAAAAGGCTGAGGAGCTTGCGGAGTGTGAACATATTATTATACTTTGCGGTCATTATGAGGGAGTGGACAGGAGAATAATCGACGAGATTGCAGATGAAGAAATATCTATCGGGGATTATGTTCTTACGGGCGGTGAGATACCTGCCTGCATAGTCGTCGATTCCGTGTCGAGGCTGGTTGACGGCGTTCTTTCCGACCCCGAGTGCTATCTTGAAGAGAGCATAACAAGCGGTCTTGTCGAATATCCGCAGTATACGAGACCGTATGAATTTCACGGCGTCAAGGTGCCTGACGTTCTTATATCCGGACACCATGAGAATATAGATAAATGGAGAAAGCAAAAGGCACTTGAACTTACCAAAGCTATGCGTCCCGATTTATATGCGAAATATGAAGGGAGATGATATTTCGTGAAGCAAAAACACTTCGACAGTGCCGATTACGAGGCGCTTCGCGGGAAAGTGAAGGCGTCAAAGGGCTTTGCGGGAATAAGCTTGATAATTTACCTGTTTGATAAGCTTGCAGACGTCATATACAATGCGTTGATTAACGGTTTCTTCGGATATATTTTTACGGCGTATACCTCGGAGCTTGAGGCTTACGAAAAGGGGCGTTTTTGGCATTATTTCCGCGGCGGAAGCAAGACGCGCAAAATATTCAGAAAAATCAGAGAATACCTTTCCGAAAGCTTTGAAACGAGCTTTATTTTAAAGCTTATACGAAAGAAAATATGCGGTCTTGCATTTTTACCGTTAAGAATTTACGGAAGCTTCTTTCTTTCGTTCGGAATATATACACTGCTGGTTTATTTTATCAAAACTCTTTTGCCTGTCGCAGGCACTGCCGATATAAATAACCTGTTATTCGGAATATGTATATGTATCTTTGCGTTACCGCTGTATGCGTCCCGTATGACGCTTGCAAGAGCGGTGAAATGCAGCCGGATAATGCGAACCGTTTTCATCGATTGCTTCGGATACCGCGAAGAAGCCTTCGAAAACAAAAATCAAAATACGAAATCTACACGCTCCGGTTTTTCAATACTGTTGGGGTTGATTGCGGGAATTTCGACCTTTGTAATTGATCCGATATATATTATAGTATTTATTATAGCTTTTATTGTATTGTCATTGATAATCGTGACTCCGGAAATAGGAATTTTACTGTGTCTGTTCGGACTTCCTCTGTTTTCATTTTTTGAAAACCCCGCAATATTTTTGGCTATACTCGTTTCCGTTACATTTTTCTCTTACATTATAAAATTTATAAGAGGAAAACGTATCTTCAAACTTGAGCTTTTGGATTTTGCCGTGCTTTTGTTTGCGGTTATGATATTTTTCTCGGGGGCAATTACGGTAGGCGGACAAAAATCGTATTATTCCGCTTTAATCTCGTGCTGCCTCTTATGCGGGTATTTCTTGATTGTAAATCTTATCAGAACGGAAAAATGGCTTCATAGGTGCATTGTGGCACTGATAGGCTCGGGCACTTTGGTTGCGTGGCTCGGCATTTTTGAATATTTGCTTGGATTTTCGACCAACGATTGGTTGGATACCACATATTTTTACGGAATTGCGGGAAGAGCAACCTCGCTTTTTGAAAATCCGAATTATTTGGCGACTTATTTAACCGTGATTTTCCCATTTGCGCTTTATCAGATGATAAGCTGTAAAACCCAAAAGGGAAGAACTCTTGCACTGATTTCCTGCGCCGCAATAGTCGTTTGCAATATTTTTACTTGGTCTCGTGCCGCTTGGCTTGCAATGCTTATATGTACGCTTGTATTTTTCTTCGTTTTCAGCAGAAAAACAATGAGATTTGTATTTGCGGCGATTGTCGCCTCTCCGTTTTTACCGTTTATTATTCCCGAAAATGTTGTATTGCGTTTTACAAGTATCGGAGATATGGCGGATTCCTCAACGCTTTACAGGGCATACACTTGGAAGGGAAGTATGCGAATGGTAAAGGATTATTTTTGGGGAGGAATAGGCTACGGTCCCGAAGCTTTTTCACAGCTTTATCCTTTATACGCTTACGCCGGTATAGAAACATCGCCTCACAGCCACAGCCTCTATCTTCAAATTTTGATAGGTATGGGCATTGCCGCTCTCGTATGCTTTGTTATAATAGCTATTTTCTATTTTCAAAAATGCTTTGGATATATTAAAAATCCTATCTCGAGGGATAGTATGATGATAACCAATGCCTCTTTGGTTTCCGCGGCGGCATTTATGATAATGGGAATATTTGATTACGTTTGGTATAATTACAGACTATTTTTCCTTTTTTGGGCAGTGCTTGCAATAGGAGCCGCTTGCGTGCGCATTGGCAATAAGGAGCTGTTACGCCGAAATATATACGAATACAGCGACGATTATTCGTCATCTGTCAATATTCAGGTGAATTAAAAAAGGAGCAGTATAGAAATGAATGAAAACAGTTTAGTCGGAGCGGGCATAAAAAAATCCGTTCGTAAAAGGAAATTCAATATTATAGATTTTCTTTTGATTTTGATAGTTATTGCCGTAATAGCTTCCGCGGCGTATATTTTCTTTCCTTCATCGATAATCAGAAATATTACGGCGGATAAAACCGAGGAAATTCAGTATACGCTTGAATTGACGGGAGTTGACGAGGAATATCTCGAGAGCATAAAGGAAGGCGATACGGTTCTCGACTCCGTCAGCAAAAGCAATATAGGCACAGTGGACGCCGTCGATTTCGGTATTCAGCACACGGAGCTCGTTTACAGCGAAAGCAATAAAGCAGGTGTTTTATCTCCTGTTTCGGGAAAATATAACGTGATTGTTACCGTGTCGGCAGCCGCCAAGTATAAAGAGGGCGAAGGCTATTCGGTAAACGGTACAAGAATTGCCGTCGGAGAAAAAATAAACGCCCGTTTTCCGAATTATATCTGCGAATGCTACTGCATAAGTATTCCGCTTGATTAAAAGAGGTTGTTATGAAAAGCAAAAAGGAAAAAGTTATAAAGAAATCTCCGCGTTTCGGCGTCCTTGACGCTATGATAATTCTTTTGATAATCATTGCGGTAGTCGGGGTATATTTCAGATATAATATAATAGAGCTTATCAACGGAACAAAAAATCTTGACGATTATACGGTAAGCTATACGATAGAAAATATACGTTATACAACTCCGAACTATATCGATGTCGGGGATGAAGTATATTTTGCCGACGACGGAGCTCATTTCGGAACACTGATAAACGCGTCCGAAAATATGGGTGCATTGAGTATTACTCCCGCATCTGAATATTTTACAACCTCTAATGCCGAGATTGTCAAGGTATTTTATCCCGACAGTCAATCGAGAGTTGACGCTGTGGGAAGACTTAACTGCAAGGGAAGGTATTCCGATGAAGGCGGATTTCTCGTAAACGGCTCCGTCTATATTGCGTCGGGACAGTACATCGGCGTTACCACGGAGCACGTTACCGTTACCTTGAGAATTAACGAAATAACTGCGGCAGAAACCGAATAATAGGTAATTTTTAATTACAAATATCCAATTATTTCCTTATTTTTCACCAAAATGTGAAAAATGAAGGCTAAAACGCGATTTTCAAGCAAAAAGTTTATTGAA